>NZ_DBFOSR010000072.1:0-26731 GCF_048427265.1 Paraeggerthella sp. | reverse complement strand
CGCAGGTTCGAACACCTGGCAGCGCTACGCTCCCAAGCGCTCCAGCAGCTCTACCATATCGCGTCCCAGCTGACGAGCGACATCGAAGGCCACCTGGTCGTCCTCGACGCGACGCCACTGAACGCGCCCCTTCTCGGCGTTGAAGCCAGCGTACTGGGTGGCGGCAGCTCCGGACCCAAGCACCGGACCTTCCGGGCGAGGATGCACCACGAGCATCTCCTGCGTAGCGAACCAGCGATCCATGGCGGCAAGCGTCTCCTCCACGCCGCAATCGCTCAACCCGGCCGTAGCCACCATGCCGCCCACCTTGCCCTTGAAGGCGTTGGCCACCATGTGCTGAGGGCGCGTGCGCTCCATGAACGTCTTCATGCGAGCCGAAACGCTCGAGAAGTAGTCGGGAGAGGCCAGCACGATACCGTCCGCAGCCAAGAGCTTTTCCACAAGCGCCGCCATGTCGTCCCCCGAGAGCGCGCAAGCAGGCTTCGCAAGGCACGCGTTGCATCCCACGCAGTACTGAATATCCAAATCGGCAAGCTCCACAAGCTCAACCTGCGCGCCTGCCGCCGACGCCTCGTCAAGAACCGCCGCCAAGAGATGCGACGTGCCCTTTCCGCTTCGATGGCTTCCGTTTACACCGATGATTTTCATGCGATTCCCTTCTCCGCCTCGGTATAGGACAGTGCCCCCGCGCCAAAGGGCGCGGGGGCACTGCAAAGCACTCGAACGTTACGCTTGACGCGTTCTTACATGTTATGGAACGCGTACTTGTCCGGGTTGTCCTTGACGTCCTGCTTGTTCTTCGGGTTCATCTTGAGGGTGCCCATGATGCCGTCGTTGGTGTTGGAGGCCAGCACCTGGTTGCGGTTCTCCATCTTGATGACGTTCTCGAAGCTGGTGCCGTCCAAGGAAGCCTGCAGGCATTCCTTCGTCAGACGCAGGCCGAACGGAGCCGTGGCATCGCACATCTGCTGAGCGAAGGCAACAGCCTCTTCAACCACGTCGTCGTCGGCAACGACCTTGTTCGCGAAGCCCCACTCGAGCAGCTTCTCGGCGCCGAAGCGGTTGGGGTTCATGAGGATCTCGCAAGCGCGAGCATAGCCCACGATCTTGGGCAGGAAGAACGCGCCGCCCATGTCGGTGCCGGTGTAGCCGATGGACAGGTAGCCAGCGTTCATCTTGTAGGACTCGCCCAGGAAGCGCATGTCGCATGCGCAGGAGATGGACAGGCCGCCGCCCACAGCGTAGCCCTTGAGCGCGCCGATGATGGGCTGCTCGCAACGACGCATGTTGATGATCTGGTCGGAGCACATGCGCTGCATGATGTAGAAGTCGCGCTGGATGCGGCCCATGTCCTCGGGCGGATCAAGAGCCAGGTCGTTGAGGTTGAAGCCGGCGCAGAAGGACTTGCCTTCGCCCGTCAAAACGATAGCGCGGCAATCCTTGTCCAGGCGAACCTTGATAAGGAAGTCGTTGAACTCGCTCATCTGCTTGTACGACATGGCATTGAGGTTGCCCGCGTCATTGAACGAGCAGATGTAAACCGGACCGCGCTTCTCGATCAGCAGTTTTTCGTACTCGTAGTCGAACTCCGGCAGATGATAGCTTTCCTGATATACGCTCATTGGTTTCAAGCCCCTTTCCCTGTGTTCCTCATTTTTACGTTTTGATCCATACGATTTTTTTAACGCACACAGGCTGGTACTATAGTCACATGCTACCCCGGCATACACCACGGACAATTCAATAGTATTGTTGATTTTGGAAGCCCTATTGGTAACACATTTCAAATAATGACCGGAATCTAAAGGGGATCTACCGACGAAAGCGGTCGGGCACCTGCGCTTCCCGCATTGCCGCAGCACGCATCACGTCGGCCGAATCGGGCTCGTTCTCAATCGCGGGCGCGTCCATGCCGCCCGCCGCCCTGCTGGCAGGCCGCGCCGCTAACCGGACGCTCGCACCGCTCGCCTGGGATTATAGGCGCTCCCTATCGTTTCATAGGAACTACCGATAGGTCCCGAAGCATTTCACCGACAAATCATACCTTCAGCATCATACAATGGCCGCAACGCACATGATCCATGCAAAAGGCCGCACAAGCGCGGCATCGCAGTCCGCATCTCGAACACGAGGAGGCCACCCCGCACAGGCAAGTCATACACCATCGGCACTGAACCAGCTTCAACCCGCTTTGCTGCAAAGCGCATCGACAGTTCAAGGGCATAGGCGGGCAAAAGTCGATCAGGAGAGGACATCAGGGGCATGATAACCGATCTAAAAATCAACGAGGATCGCAAGCGGCACTACTACGAGCAGGGGTATTGGACCGAGAAAACACTGGGGGATCTTTGGAGCGAGCGGGTGGCCAGCCATCCGGAACGCGAATACGTGTGCGACGACCAGGGCTCACGCTACACGTACGGAGAGATTGACGACAAAGCATCGCGTCTGGCCGCATGGCTGGTCGAACAGGGTGTGCAGCCCGGAGACGTCGTGACGTTCCAAATGCCCACCTGGGCGGAATTCTGCATCGTCTACGTAGCGGCGCTCAAGGCAGGTGCGGTCATGCATCCGCTGCCCCGCAACTTCAACGACGCCGACCTGGTGTACGGCATGAACCTTGTCGAATCGAAGGTGTTCATCTGCCCGACGAGGGCTGGCAAGGTTGATTTCGAGCAGCAGATCCTGAGCATCGTCGACCAGATTCCCTCACTCGGCCCGGTGGCGCTCGTCGACAAAGTGGAGCCCAAGCATTCCGATCTGCCCGCCTTGAGCGAGATCTGCTCGCAGTACGAGCCTTTGTCGAAGCGGCCGGCCATCACGTCCGACGACATCGCGTGCATCCTGTCCACCTCGGGGACCACGGGCAAGCCCAAAGCGGTTCTGTTCACGCACAACAACCTTATCTTCTCGGAAAGCTCTTTCGTGAAGGGCACCGAGCGCACTTCGGACGACGTCATGTTCATGGCCTCCCCGCTCAACCACGCCACCGGCTTCTACCACGGCCTTATCTCCCCCATGATCCTGGGCGGGCGCACAGTGCTGCAGCAGGATTTCCGCCCTGCTCAGGCCATCGAGCAGATGAACCGCGAGAAGTGCACGTGGTCGATGGGCGCAACGCCGTTCATCTACGACATGCTCAAGTGCATCGAGCACGAAGGCGGCCCGCAGATCGAAACGCTCGAGCTGTTCCTGTGCGGAGGCGCGCCGGTTCCCGGTTCGCTCGTGCAGTGCGCCGCCAACCACGGCGTCATGCTCTGCGAGGTCTACGGTTCCACGGAAAGCTGCCCGCACATCTTCGTTCCGCCTGCGGCTTGCCGCGAATGGAACGGGTCGTGGTCGGGAACGCCCTTCCCCGGCATCGAAGTGCGCATCGTGGATATGGACCGCAACGACGTGCCCTTGGGAGAACAAGGCGAGGAGATTTCGCGCGGACCCCATCAGTTCGTCGGCTACCTCAACGCGCCCGAGCGCACCGCCCGCGCCTTGGACGACGACGGCTGGTTCTACAGCGGCGATTTGGGATACATGGACGAACAGGGACGCATTCGCATCAACGGTCGCAAGAAGGAGATCATCATCCGCGGCGGCGAGAACATTTGCGCTCGCGAAATCGACGACGACCTGATCGGCTGCCCCGGCATCGGCGAAACGGCCACCATCGGCATGCCCGACGAACGCCTTGGCGAACGCATCTGCACCTTTGCCGTGCCCACCGACGACCGCCGTCCCACCGTGGCAGACGTGACGGCCTACCTGGCCGAGCGCCATGTCGCAAAGCGCCTGTGGCCCGAGCGCATGGAGTACATCGACGCCATCCCGAAGACGGCGACCGGCAAGGTGAAGCGCTTCGAGCTGGCACAGGAGCTTGCCAAGCGCATGCAAGCGTAAAGGTCGTTCGAAAACGGCTCTAAAGGCAGCTAAAAGGCCCCGTACCAAGGAGCGCACAACGTGCGAGCTCCACGGTACGGGGCCTTTCGCGCTATCGAAGACCGAAGCGCGCGTCAACCGTTACGAACCTGATCGCATGACGGCGATGCGGGGCGCCCTCAAACACGGGTCGAGGAAGCAGCCTCTTCCTGCAAGTACGCGATCTGCGCTTGAACGTTGACGCGCGCAGCGGGATTCAGACGCGCGTCAACGTCGTCGTACACCGTTTCCAGAATACGATCGACATCGAACCCCGCTCCCTCCGCGACGATCCTCCTCACGCGATCGAGACGGCTCAGGCGGTGCGCCGTCTGCCGGTCGATCAAGCCCAAGGGATCGTCGATCGGCAATCCGTGAGCAGTCAGCAGCACGCGTATGCGCCGCGTTCGAACGATGCGCCTCAAGCGCTCCAGGCTGGCCAGGTAGTCGGACAGCGTGCCGTCCGGCCAGCAGATGAGCGTGGAGCTCTGACGGAACACGTGATCGCCCGTCACAACGGACCCATCCTTGGGAAACACGAGCCCGATGGAGTCCTTCGAATGGCCCGGCAAAAACACCGCTTCGAGCGCAGGAGCATCTGCCCCCAGGTCAAGAGGCCCTTCCGAAAGTGTCTGGGCACGACGCCCGAGCAGGGGCGCCTTCGCCTGTCGTGCGAACTGCTGCGCGCCTTCGGCATGGTCGTAATGGTCGTGCGTGAGGACCACCGCCGCAACACGCAGCCCGTCCTCTTCACACGCGGCATGAACGGCATCGAGGTGCGCGGGCAGCGCAGGACCGGGATCGGCCACGACGCACCCCGTGCAACCCGGTTCCGAAAGCACCCAGGTGTTGGTTCCCACGTACGTGAGCGGCGAAGGATTGTCGGCTAGAATGCAGCGCGCCCGCGCAGAGAAGCGCCCGCCGCGCCACGTAGCCCGATCGGCAGGCACGGTGCCCGGAGCGGGCCGGGGAAGCTCGCGCTCGCACGCAGCTACGGAAGCACGCATCGCAGCACCGCCCCTTCGGGTTCGCGCTTGCACGGCTCGAGCATGATGCGCTGAGCGCCATCGACGCCCGCCGCGAAAGACTCGGGGCTTTCGGCATACGCAAGATGGGATAAGTTGTACACCGTCGGAGGCACAAGGCGCATCTCGCCCCGAGCGCCTTTCTCCAGCGCGTCGACCGGATCAATCCAACCAGCGCCGTTCGCTTCGCTTGTACGGTCATCGGGAACCTGCCCCTGCGGAGCAAGCGCGGCGAAAAAGTACGTATCGTAGCGACGCGGCTCGAATTCGGGCGTCAGCCAATGGGAACGCAACCCTAGAAGATCGGCGCGCAGCACAAGTCCATGGCGAAGCAGAACCTCCGCGAACGACGACTCGTGCTCGGCAAGACGCTGCCGCTCTTCAGCCCACTCGGAGGTACCCACCTGCTCAACCACGGCGCCGTGATCCCGTCCCGCCAGCAGCACGCCGCACTCCTCGAACACCTCGCGGGCCGCCGCCGTCACCACCCGCCGCGCCGTTTCCTCGTCTACGCCCATGCGCCGAGACCAGACGGCAGGCGAAGGACCCGCCCAAGGAAGGCGCTCGTCAGCGTCGCGAGGGTCCACTCCCCCGCCGGGAAACACCACCGCATCGGGAACGAACGCCATGGTTTTCGCGCGGCGCAGCATGAACACTTCGCGCGGGCCGCGCACCAGCATCACCGTGGCGGCAAGGCGCGGAGGCGCGGGGTCAGCGCCCGACGCGACGTACGAGCGAAGCATCTCCGAAAGCGCTTCGCCCATCGGCACTTCCAGCAGTTCTCCTGAGCGCCACGCATTCACCGCGAACTCCTTCCCGCATACGCCCCGACGCCGGCGCAAGCAGAATGCGGCGGCGTCGACGACACGCTATACCAATCGAAGAGCCTCGGCAAGAAGCTCCGCCACGTCTCTTGCGGGAACGTCGGCGTCGCGTGCCGCCAACCCGTCCTCGAACATGGCAAGGCAGAACGGGCACGCCGTTGCCACCGCATCCGCGCCCGTAGCAAGCGCCTGGTCGGTTCGCATGGCGTTGATGCGCTGGCCCTCGCGTTCCTCGAGCCACATGCGCCCGCCGCCCGCGCCGCAGCAGAAGCTCTGCTCGCGCGTACGCTCCATCTCCACCACGCGCGCGCCGCTGGCGGTCACCAATGCACGCGGCTCTTCGTACACGTCCGCATAGCGACCCAGATAGCACGAGTCGTGATAGGCAACGTACTCGAACGGCAGTCGCGAGCTCATGCCGGCGGTGCAGCCCAGCTTGCCCTCTCTCACCAGACGCTCCAGCAGCTCGACGTGCCGCACCACCTCGAACGTGCCGCCCAGCTGCGGATAGTCCCGCTCGATCACGTGCGCGCAGTGAGGGCACTGCACGATGATCTTCTTCGCTCCGTACGCCTTGAGCGTTTCGATGTTCTCGGTAGCCAGCTGATAGTACACGAACTCGTTGCCCAGGCGCCGCGCGGCATCGCCGCAGCACTTCTCTTCGTTTCCGATGACGGCGAAGCTCACGCCGGCATGCTGCAAGAGCGCCACCAGAGCGCGCGACACCTTGCGGTTGCGCGCATCGTACGCCCCAGCGCAACCGGGCCAGTACACGTACTCGGCATCCGGAACGTCGGCCAACGTCGGCACGTCCAGCCCCTCGGCCCAGGACAAGCGGCTCTGCCATCCCAAGCCCCACGGGTTTCCGTTGGTCTCCAAGCTGCGGAACGTCGAAGTCGCCTCGCTGGGAAACGCGCTTTCCATCGACACCTGGTACGTACGCATGCCGACCGTCTTCGGAACGTGCTCCAGAAGCGCCGGGCAAGCCTCCATGCACGCGCCGCACGTCGTGCACGACCAAAGCGCTTCGGGAGAAATCACATCGCCCACCAGCACCTTGTCCAGCACCGCCTGCTGCTGCTCGGTCGGCTCGAACGCGACCGCCGGAGCGCCGCCCTCCTTCGACCCCGATTCGGAACCCGCCGCCTTCGCCTGCGCCGCCTCGGCTTTGCGCTGGGCGAGCACGATCGGCCCGCGTTCGCTCAGATGAGCATCGAGCGATTGCATGAGATCTTTCGGGGACAGCGGCTTTCCGCTTGCATGGGCGGGACACATAAGCTCGCAGCGCCCGCACCTGACGCACGCCTGTGCATCGAGCAGATCCTTCCAGGTAAAGTCCTCCAGCTTTCCAACGCCGAATTCCTCCAGGTCCTCGTCCTCCAGGTCGACGTAAGGCAGCGTGCCCTTCGGCTCCAAGGAACGGCAGTACACCGTGGCGGGCACCAGCAGCACGTGCGCCAGTTTGGAATACACCCAGTACGCCAGGATGCCGAAAGCCACGGCCATGTGGCCCCACCAGAGAACCCGGTGGACAAACGAGATCTGCTCCGCGCTCCAGGTGGCGAACAGCTGCGCGAACAGGTTTCCTATCGGCGAGAACGCCGCCCAAGGATCGCTCGTCCCCACGATGCGCAGACCTTCGACGAAGAAGCCCGACACGCCGATGACCAAAAGCCACACCAGCACGACGATATCGGCCGGCTTCGTATCCAGCGAAGGGTTCGACCCTGAAACGCGGCGAACGATGCAGGCGACCATCGCGATGCAGAACGCAAGCCCTGCGACGTCGGTGGCGAAGGCCAAAAAGTACAGGTAGTAATCCCCTTTTGCTATATCAAGCCCCAGGTCAACCTGAGCTGCATAGGTAACGGTGGACACCGCCATAACGGCCATGCCCACGTACATCCCCAGGTGAGCCAGCTTGATGCCCGTCCCGCGCCCCTTGA
The DNA here is from genome assembly GCF_048427265.1 of Paraeggerthella sp. Classification (NCBI taxonomy): domain Bacteria; kingdom Bacillati; phylum Actinomycetota; class Coriobacteriia; order Eggerthellales; family Eggerthellaceae; genus Paraeggerthella; species Paraeggerthella sp. Next base: position 19,027 of record NZ_DBFOSR010000072.1, on the reverse strand, counting down.
GCACCGAAGCCTGCAGGACCGCATCGACGAACGCGCCTTTCAAGCGCTCGCGCGGATTGTCCGTCCGATCAGCCGGAAGCCCCACCTTCCATAAGCGGTAGCGCCGCCAGAAACAGTAAGCGGCTACGGCCAGCACCAGCAAAAAGCACGGGTACATGATCCATGAACCCTCGATGTTCCACAAAGCCTCGCGAGAGGGAACCGCCGCGTCCACGCTACGATGCCTTGCTGGCGCGGAACGCCTCGGTCAAAAGCGGAACGGCTTCGAACAGGTCGGCTACGATACCGTAATCGGCCACCTTGAAGATGTCCGCTTCGGGATCGCGGTTCACCGCCACGATGCACTTCGAACCCGCAGCTCCTGCCATGTGCTGGATGGAACCCGAAATGCCGCACGCGATGTAGAGCGAAGGCGCAACGGTCTTGCCTGTCTGCCCAACCTGGAACTGGATGTCGGTCCACCCCTCGTCGACCGCAGGCCGCGATGCGCCGACCGCGGCGCCCAGCACGTCGGCAAGCTCTTCGATCAGCGCGAATCCCTCTGCGCCCTTCGTGCCGCGCCCGCCCGACACCACCGTATCGGCCTCGGTCAGCTCCACGCGGCCCGACGCCCGGCGCACCACATCGGCCACCGTCTGGCGCACGTCGCCGAAGCCGTCCACCTGCTGCATGACAACGGAAGCCGTCCGCTGCTCGTCTGCCTCAAGGGGCTCGAACGCCTTCGGGCGCACGGTGGCCAGCATAGGGCGCGCATCGGCTGCGAAAACGACGTCGGCCTGGACCTTTCCCGAATACGGCTCGCGCGTGAACGCGAAGCCCGCTTCCTCGTCGCGCGCGATCGCCACCACATCGGCCACGAAGCCGGTATTGAGCCGCTGAGCAAGCACGGGAGCCAGATCAAGTCCCGTCGCCCCCTCCGCGAACAGCACGGCATCGGGGCGTTGCTGCTCCGCCAACGCTTGAAGCGCCGACGCGTACGCATCGGTGGCGTACGTCGCCAACGCCGCATCGTCCAGCACGGCAATCGCATCGGCACCCGCATGGGCAAGGCAATCGAGCGAAGCATCGGCAAGCCCGCTGCCCAGAACCACGGCGGTCACGCTGCCATCGCCCTCGGCGGCCATCGAGCGCGCAGCCGCCAGCATTTCAAACGTCACGCGCGGAAACGAACCGTCTTTCGGCTCCGCGTAAACCCAGATTCCTGCCATCGGTGATCCCCTTTCGTCCTACAAGACCTTGGCTTCGCTAGCCAGCAAATCCATCGTGGCGCGAACCACCTCGGCAGTCGTTTCGCCTTCGACGATGCGCCCTCCCTGACGAGCGGGCTTCTCACGATAGCGCAGCACGCGGGTCCGGGGCTCCACCTCAACCACTTCCGCCTGATCAACGCCTATATCGGCAAGCGTCCACACCGTGACGGGCTTCTTCTTCGATTGCATGATCGACCGAACGTTAGGATAGCGCGGCTCGGCCAGGCCCTGCTGCGCCGTCACCACGGCGGGCAAGGCAACGTCGACCAAGGCAACGCCGTCGTCGATCTCGCGCGTGGCGCGCACCGTCGCTCCCGCTACGTCAACCGTCAGCTCCGTGACCACCTGCACGCACGGCAGGCCGCGAAGCTCGGCAACGCGCGGCATGGTCTGTGCGCTCGACGTATCGGCCGACTTGCACCCGCCCAAGATCAGATCTACGGACAGGCGTTCAAGGGCGGCGGACAGCACGCGCGCCTTCGCCGCACCGTCCACGCCGGAAAGAGCCGGGTCGTCGATGAGGTACCCCGCATCCGCGCCCATGGACAGCGCATGGCGAACGGCGGGCATCGACTCGTCCCCGCCTACGCACACGACGAAGACCTCCCCGCCGTGCTCCTCTTTCAACTGCACCGCCCGCTCGACCGCGAACTCGCTGTACGGATCGATAACGAGCGTCTGGCCCTCGGTCGACACGCGTCCCTCGGAATCGACGCGCACCTCTGCCTCGGTGTCGACGGTTTGCTTGATGCAGACTGCAACGTTCATGGGCAGCCCCCCTTCGTAGTCATCGCGCTGCATGCGGCGGCGCAACGCTTCCTAATACTCCTTCAGAACCGATTTCGCAATAAGGGAACGCTGAACCTGGCTGGTTCCCTCGACGATGGTGAACGATTTTGCATCGCGGTAATAGCGCTCGACCGGGTAGTCCTTGCACAGGCCGTAGCCGCCGAAGATCTGCACCGCCGTTTCCGACGCCTTCACCGCCGCCTCGGAGCAGTACACCTTGGCCACCGAAGCGGTTTTCATCATGGTCTGGATGTCGCCGCCGAACGCGGACGACGCCTGATCGAGCAGCAGACGCGAAGCCTCCAAGGATATTTCCATATCGGCCAGCATGAAGCGGATGGCCTGTAGATCGGCGATATGCTTGCCGAATTGGATGCGGTCCTTCGCGTACGCTGCCGCCGCCGCAAGCGATGCGGCCGTCACGCCCGTGGCAAGCGCGGCAACGGCCAAGCGACCGCGGTTGAGCGTGTGGTGAGCGATCTCGAAGCCGTCGCCCACGTTGCCCACCACGGTTTCGGGGCCCACGTGCATGTTCTCGAAGAACAGCTGCGACGTCACGGAACCGCGCAGCCCCATCTTGTCTTCTTTGCGGCCGATGATCAGGCCCGGCGTGTCCTTATGCACGATGAAGCACGAAGGCTTCGATTCGCCGTCCTCGTTGACGCGCGCGAACACGGTGAAGTAATCCCCCACGGCGCCGTTGGTGATGAATATCTTGCTGCCGTTGATCACGTAGCCGTCCCCGTCGGGCAGAGCCGTTGTCGCGATGGAGGAAATATCGGAGCCGGCATTGGGCTCGGTCAGCGCAAAGCAGATCTTGGCTTCGCCTGCGGCCAGCGCGGGAAGGATGGACTCCTTCTGCTCGTCGGTGCCGGAAAACACCAACGCGTCGGACCCGATAGCCGAGATAAGGATCATCAGCGCCACGGCCGGAGACTCCCGTGCAATGCGCTCGATCACCCGCACCCAGCAGTGCATGCTCACCTCGACGCCGCCGTGCTCCTCGCCGTACGCAAGCGCGAACAGCCCCTGCTCCACGAACAGCTCGTAGATGTCCTCGGGGAACTCGTCCTCCTCGTCAATATCGGCAGCACGCTGCGACACGACGTCGACGCACAGATCGTCCACCATCGCGAGGATCATGCGCTCCTCTTGCGTTAGTTCGTACATGGGACCCCTTCCCTTATCGTGCTTTGATCGAGGATTGATAGCAGGAGGCCGCCGCATACAGGTCGAATCGCCCACAAGCGATTGCAACGGCGTATTCCTTTCCCACTGATTACTTTCATGATAGAGCGTCACCAAGGTATGCCTACGGTCAAAACAAACGGAATGAGCATCATTGCTGGCCAAAGATTTGGTTCTGTTCCTTCCTTGCGCATGCGCAGTCAAGTCCGATTGGGTAAGCTGCGAATTCTGCCCCGATACGCATGCGCGAAAACTGCACACAGGAAAGTAAATGACCGGGTCGCATCAACCTCCGACGCGCTATCATCACACTGAGAGATCATTTGAATTGCGCCCGGAAAACGCAAGGCGCAAGCAAGCCCGCAAAGGAGAACCACTATGGCCGTCCAGCTTCGGCAGATTATCGAAGTGCCGTGCGAGATAGACGCGCTTTCGCGTCTTGACGTACTGCGCCAGCTGGACGACGACGCGTTGGCTGCGCTCAACGTCGATCCGTCCGAACTCGACGAACCCTCAACCGAGGAAGAGCCCGCATCGGGCGATCCGGACGAGGTGGCCGACGAACCGTACGAGCCCGCGCTTTCCGAAGATGCCGCGCATCGCATCGACCGCGCCATCGCCGCCTGCCTAGCCGCATACGAACCGCGCGGAGCTTACAAGGTGTTCAACCCCGCTATCTGCACGCTGCCTCCCAAATACGTCGAGCCTGCCATCAAGCTGGTCGGCACCATGATGGTGTTCCACGGGCAAAGCTCCTACGAGAAGCTGCGTCGCGCCACGCACTGCGCGCTCATGGCCGCAACCATCGGGCCCGAGCGACCCGAAGCGCTGCCCGCAAACGCGGACGACCTCGATCGCGCCATCGCACGCGCATGCGCGCTGGCCTTGGTGGAGAGCACGGCCGACCACGTGAACGCCGACATCGTGAAAACCGCCCTGGACGAAGAACTCTACACCGACGACCGGCTCTGCCCCGGCGTCGGCGACTTCCCGCTGGAATCCCGTTCGCAGTTCGTGTTCTACACGCAGTCCGAGCAGCGCCTGGGCTTGAAGCTGAACGCCGACGGAGCGTTCGACCCTCCCTTCAGCACGGTTGGCGTCGTGGGCATGTACGACCCCACGCAAAAGGGCCGCAGGCGCGCGTGCGGACGCTGCAAGTACCGCTCCTTCTGTTCCATTCGCGCCATCGGCATGAACTGCCACGGAAGCAAGGGATCTTTCAAGAACCTCTAAGCTCCTCTTCTTGCAACAACGAACGCCTCCCGCAAAGCCCTGCGCATGCAACGCGCAGGGCTTTGACGTCGCACCCCCCATTCGCGCCCGCAATCGATCCGGAGCGCCCCTGTAAACGGCGAGAAGCCCCGGCTTGCACCGGGGCTTCCGCATCGCTTTCGGAAACGTCCCAGAAAAGACGATCCGACGGGTAGGTGGGACTTAGATCGTGTACAGGTGATCCGGATCCTCCACGGCCTTCGCGTACTCCTTGAGGATACCGCGACCGGAGATGTGCACCATGATCTCGACGGTGCCGCCGCCGATCTGGAAGCCGCGGCAGTCGAGCATGAGGCGGGACACGCGGGTCTCGTCGGTGTAGCCCAGGCCGCCCATCAGCTGCAGAGCGCGCGAGCAGCAGTCGGTCATCGCGGGAGCACCGTAGCGCTTGAGCATGGCGGCGTCGTTGTTGACGGGGATGCCGTTGTCAAGCTTCCAGCAGGTGCGATACAGGAAGTTACGGGTGTTGGAGAGCTCGATCTGCATCTCGACGATGTGCTCCTGAACCAGCTGGAACGTCTTGATGCCCTTGCCGAACTGCAGACGCTCGTTGGTCCATGCGCAGGCGTCGTCCATGGCAGCCTGAGCCTCGCCCAGAAGCTCGGCCAGAAGCACGCAGCGCTCCCACTCGAAGTTCTTCATGAGCTGGTAGAAGCCCTTGCCCTTGATGCCCAGCAGCGCGCTTTCCTCGACCACGACGTCGTCGAAGTGGATCATCGAGAACGGCATGATCTGCATGCCGATCTTGTTGAGCGGCTCGATGGTCACGCCGGGAGCGTCGGAAGCCACCAGGTACATGGACATTTCCTTGTTGTCGCGGGACGGATCCTCGTCCTTGCAGACAACGATGAAGCCGCCGGAGTTCTCGCCCGAGGTCACCCAGGTCTTCGTGCCGTTGATGTGGATCTTGCCGTCGGCATCCTTGGTGGCGCAGGTTTCCATGCCCTGGTTGTCGGAACCGGCACCGGGCTCGGAGATGGCCAGGCAGTACGGAGGATAGCCGTTCTCCTTGTAGTAGTCGATAGCGTACTTGACCTGCTCGGGGTTACCGAACTCGCACATGTCGAACATGATGAGCAGGTTGGGAGCCATGGGGATGTTGCCGCCAGCATGGTTGAGCTCTTCGATGATCATGGCCATGGTCACATGGTCGACCGGCTTTCCGCCGTACTCCGCGGGCAGGCCGTACATGCCCCAGCCGTCGTCAACCCAAGCCTTGGCAACCTCGGGAGCGATGCCGCGGTTCTTGTAACCGGCAGCGATGACTTCCTCGGTCAGGTGCTCCTTGCACCACTCGCGAATACCCTTCTTGATCTCGAGCTGTTCCGGGGTGTAGCTGAAATCCATGTTTCCTCCTTCAAAGGACGGTCTCTATTCAAAACACTTGCGTGCTTGAACCTTGGTAATCGGATGCCGCCGTTGCAGCAGACGGCATCCGCTTCCGGAGGCGCAGCGTCACCGCGCCTCCGGGTCGTGCCATAAGAACTACAGGGTCATCGACGCTGCGTAGCCGCCCTTGACAGCCTCGAGCGTACGGTAGACCTTGCCGGCCGGCGTGGTAGCGTCGCCGATGAGCTTGGCGTTCGGGAACACCTTGGCGATCTCGTCGTAGAGCTTGGTGTTCTGCTCGACGCCGAGCGACGTCAGAACGGTATCGCACTCGATAAGTTGCTCTTCGCCGGTCTCGACGTTCTGAACCTTCGCGCCCTTCTTCGTAACCTCGACCAGGCGGGTCAGCGGCATGAGCTTCACGCCCTTGGACTTCACCAAGTTGATGGTGGGGTTCTTGTCGATGATGCCGATGCCGTTGCCCATCTTCTTGGCTTCTTCGATGACCGTGATCTCACGGTTCTCGCACATCGCCTCGGCAACTTCCAAGCCGGCGAATCCGCCGCCCACGACCACGACGCGCTTGCCCACGATAGCGGTGGGGCCGGACGCCATGTTCAGGCCCATGCGCATGAAGCCCACGGTACCGCCCTGCGCCTTGATGGCCGCGACGGCAGCCTTCCACAGCATGCCCTTGCCCTCGGGAACCTTGCCGGAGCACATCTCTTTGATGTCCTCGGACTTCACGACGTTCTTGCCGTCGATGCCGGGAACGTCAAGGCTGATGATGCCGCCGCCGGGAGATACGATGACCTCGTCGGGGTTGAGAGCCTTCACCGTGTCGGCGTCCACGTAGGTGTTGAGCTTGACCTCGATGTTCGGATGCAGCTTCATCTCTTCGTTCCAGTAGGACACCAGCGGCTCGATCTTGGCGTTGAGCACCTGCGCCATGCCCAGCAGGCCGGCAACGCGATCGGACTTGTCGAGCACGGTCACCTTGTGGCCGCGGACGGCCGCAACGCGAGCAGCTTCCAGGCCACCGGGGCCAGCGCCCACGACGACGACGTGCTTCTGAGCCTCGGCTGGCTTTTCCTCGGGCAGGCCCACCTTGACGCCTTCCCACACGTTGGCGTTGACGGAGCACTGGCACGGCTTGCCGATGAAGATGTTGTCAAGGCAGCGGCTGCACACGATGCAGGGGCGAACCTGCTCGGGATGGCCGGCGGCAACCTTGGCAGCCGTGTCGGGATCGGCGATGAACTGGCGCGCCATGCCCACGGCGTCGCCGTAGCCCTGCGTGACAACCTTGTCGCACATGTCGAGCGTGTTGATGCGGGTGCCGGGGAAGACGGGCTTGTTCGTAACGGTCTTCACCTGCTTGGCAAGGTCGATGAACTCGCCTTCGGGAACGATCTGGTTCGCGACCGGGCGCGGAGCCTCGTGGAAGCCGGCCTGCACGCTCCAGGCGTCCACGCCGTGCTTCTCGACGATCGGGATGATCTCGAGGGTGTCCTCGATGCGGTTGCCGTTCGGCATCAAGTCGTCGGCGGAGATGCGCACCAGGATGGGCATGTCGTCGCCGCAGGTCTTGTGGATCTCGTCGACGATCTCGCAGAGGAAGCGAGCGCGGTTCTCGGCGCTTCCGCCGTACTCGTCGGTACGATGGTTGGAGTACTTGGACAAAAAGCGCATGACCATGTAGCCGATGCCGGCATGGATCTCGATGATGTCGATGCCGCTGTCCTTGGCGCGCTTGGCAGCTTCGCCGTACTGCTTCACCACGATGGCGATCTCTTCTTTGGTGTACTCGCGCTCGGGCATGCCCACGAACGGACCGCTGGGAACGTCCTTGGAGGGAGCGTAGGACAGCAGCGGATCATCGCCGGAGGCGCGCCACTCGTAGCACAGCTGCAGCTGAGCGGCCACCTTGGAACCGTGCTTGTGGCAAACCTCGGCGATGCGCTGCCAACCGGGATTGAACTCGTCGGCCCAGATGCCGCATGCGCCCGTCGTGGTGTGGTACTTCGGCTCCGTGTTGAAGCAATCGCAGATGTACGCGCTGCCCACTTCGATCAGGCCCACGCCGCCCTTAGCGCGCTGCTCGTAGAAGTCCACCAAATCGTCCGAAATGTGATAGTTGTCGACCTTCTCGATCGTCATCGGCAGCATGACGAACCGGTTCCTCAGCTCGACGTTGCCGATCGAGAACGGCTCGAGCAGCTTCTGATACTTTGCCACGTTACAACCCCTTTCCGCTTTGCGTTTGCCAAGCGTTCATTCACGTGATACGCCAAGAGGGCGACTCGTCTTGCCCGACCTCTTGATCGTCATTGTACGCGCTGACTTTTAGGCTGACGATGGACAGATAGATTAGATTGTTGGTTATTCGGGGTGTTTAGCCCAACATTGCTGGTACAAATTGCCCATTTAGTGGGCTTTTTAGGGCATAGTTATCCTAATTCTGGGGGTTTGCAAACTGCAAACATGCACATTTTTTTTATTTTGTCCTAGAAATAGCCGGCAGCACACGCTATACTGCAAGCGTTCACCGCAGGCCGTACAATCCGAGAGCGAGGCAGCCCTATGAACGCGCTAAGCACGATGCTCCTCATCGCCGACACCTTCGTGGCGCTTTGCGACGAAATGCCCTTGAAGAAAGTGTCGATCAGCGACATCATCGAGCGCACTGGGAAGAACCGCAAAACGTTCTACTACCATTTCGAAAACAAAGAATGCCTCATCACGTGGATATTCCGCTACGATTTAGGCCAGGAGCTCAAGAAGCGCTTCCCCGAAAGCGCTCTGGTGTACGAAGAGAACTCGAACGACTCCATCTCCCGCTTCCCCTACTACATCCTGCAGAAATCCGGCGTTCGCTCGCTCGACCATTCCGAGTTCTTCGAATGCTTCGGCAACGTGCTGGAGGCCAAGCGACGCTTCTACACGCAAGCGCTCGTGGACAACAGCCCTTATTCGCTGCGCAACTACCTGTACAACCTGTACTTGCCCGCATTGCGCACGGACATCGACACCATTTTGTCGAACCGCTACCTTCCCAACGAGAACATCCAGTTCCTTGCCGAGTTCTACACCTGCGCGTTTCTGTACTACTACATCCGCAAGTGCGACCAGCCCACTGTCGAGCATTTAACCGGTCAGGCAGGCCCCTTCGCCAACATCATCCACAGCTCGCTTGAAATGCAGATCAAGGAAGCGCAGCTGCGACGCAACCTGTAGGCTTTCAACGCCCCGAAGGAAGGCTGCGGATTTGCGCGGCCTTCCTTCGGGGCGCTGTGCTTCTCATGCGAGAAACTTCGGTGGCAACGCGGCAGAGCCCAGTTCGCGCACGGCCGCGCTCATAGGCTGAAGATGAGGTCCTACCAGAAGCTTCGAAGTTGCATGCGCCAGCAGCGCACCCTGCCCGTTGCGCACTTCAGCCTCGCAGAAGCACATGGTGCGACCTCGCTTGATAACGCGACCCGTCGCCGTAACGGGACCGACGCTCGAAGCCTTGAGGTTCGATACGTTGATGTCCATCGTCGTGCAGCCCTCGTCCTCTTCGAGCCATCCGTACACCGCCCAATACGCAGCGCAATCGAGCAGCGAGGCGTACGCGCCGCCATGGGCCCCGCCGAATGCGTTCATGTGCTTGCGCTGAAGATCGCACGACGCGACGCACGACCCCTCTCCCAGCTCCACCAGCTTCACGTCAAGCAGCTCGAAGTAAGGAGAGCGGTTGATCAGCTCGATCACCGCGCTCGCGTGTTCCGGATTCATGGTAGCCATCGTTTTCGCCCTTCCCTTCCCATTGTCTGCGTTTCATGGTAGCGGCCCGCACGTACCGGCGACACGGGCAAATCGCGCGCACCGTGAACCCTTGCAGAACCCCGCAAGACGGCAAGCCGGCAACGGCGCCGCCGCCGCAGACCACGTGCGCACGAAAAATCGCGTTCGCTGGCAGGTTTTGACGGTTTGGGGTCGTCGAACCGGGCAAGACGCGCGCCCGAGAAAAGGCAATACCGCAGACCATAGCTGTGACCTGGTAAAACAAAATACGATCCGAGCAGCGGCGCACGCAACGACGAGAGCGACAACCTCTAACCGTCAAAACCTGCCAGCGACGGCGGTTTTTCGCGCGCAAGCCGGCTTGCGAGGAAGCAAACGCACGCCGAAAGCCCTCGTTCGCAGGAAGAGCGCGCCCGATCCGACCGCGCGCCAACCGTTGGCGCACCACGCAAAAGGGGCCCGACGCAATGCCGGACCCCTTCGAAGGTTGAAACGCGAACCGCTTGCAGCGCTTACTTCTGGGGATAGAAGCCGCTCGGCTCTTCGCCCAGGTTGATCATGATGTTCTTCGTCTGCGTGTAGTGCTCGAGCATCACCTTGTGGGTCTCGCGACCGATGCCGGACTGCTTGTAGCCGCCGAACGGCGCGCCCGACGGAATCTGGTTGTAAGTGTTCACCCACATGCGGCCCGTCTTCACGCCTCGGGCAACGCGGAACGCGCGGTTGATGTCGCGAGTCCACACGGCACCGCCCAGGCCGTAGACCGAGTCGTTGGCCATGTCGATGACCTCTTGCTCGTCCTTGAACTTGATGACCACGGCCACCGGCCCGAAGATCTCCTCCTGAGCCACGCGGCACGAGTTGTTCGGCACCTCCAGCAGCGTCGGCTTGAGGAACGCGCCCTTTGCCAGCTCGCCTTCCGTAGCTCGCTCGCCGCCCACGAGCACCTTGCCGCCCTCCTGCTTGGCGATCTCGACGTACTCCAGGATCTTGTTCATCTGGCGCTCGTCGATTTGGCTGCCCATCTGGGTGTCGTCTTCCCACGGCAAGCCAACACGCACGTTCTCGAACGCCTTGACGGCATCTTCGACGAACTTATCGTAGACGTCCTCGTGCACGAAGATTCGGCTGCCGGCGCAGCATACCTGGCCCTGGTTGAACAGGATGCCCAACTGCACGCCGTCGAGCATCATGTCCCACTTGCAATCGGGGAAGATGATGTTCGCGGACTTGCCGCCCAGTTCGAGCGTAGCCGGAATCAGGCGCTCGGCCGCCGCACGGGCGACGTCGCGACCGACCTCGGTGGAGCCGGTGAACGCCAGCTTGCTGATCTTGGGGTTGTCCAGAATGTACTGGCCGGACTTGGAGCCGCGGCCCGTCACCACGTTGAACACGCCGGCGGGAATGATGTCCTGGGTCAAGCGAGCCAGTTCGAGCACGGTCAACGACGTGGTAGAAGACGGCTTGAACACCGTGCAGTCGCCGGCAGCCAGCACCGGAGCAAGTTTCCAGGCGGCCATGAGGAAGGGGAAGTTCCACGGCACGATCTGGCCCACCACGCCGATGGGCTCGTGGACCACGAGCGACATCATGTTGCCCGGCAGCATGTCGGCCTCGCCCGTGTCGGCCAAAAGCACGCCGGCGAAGTAACGGAAGTGGTCGACGGAGTAAGCCACGTCGATGGCGCGCGTCTCGCGGATGGGCTTTCCGTTGTCAAGGGTTTCCAGCAGGGCGAAATGCTCTGCGTTCTCCTCGATGACGTCGGCTATTTTGTTCAGGATGATCGCGCGCTCGGCCTTGTCGGTCTTGCCCCAGGTCTCGAAAGCCTTCCATGCGGCGTCGACGGCGCGCTCGACGTCTTCTTTCGAAGCGTCGGCAATCGTGGAGAGCTTCTCTCCGTTTGCAGGGCAGTAGACATCGAGCGTCGCGGCGTCGGACGCGTCGGCCCACTGGCCCCCGATGTAGAGTTGATAGGATTCCTGAGCAGGATTGTTCATTTGTGCATCCTTTCTCTTGGAAGCGCATGCGATGCGTTCAGGATAGCGATTCACCTTGATCGCTATCTCTAGCATACCCCGCGAGCAGCAGAACTGTCAGTCGTCTTCTCATGAAGAATCGTCAACGGTCCGTAAACGTGGGTGATCAGGTGTCAATTACAGGCGAACGGAAGCTGTTCCAAGACGAAAGGCGAAAAAACCGATCGGGAAGCCAGCCGCGGAAACCGGGAGTCCGGCGCGCAAGCGCAAGCGCCCGCGTCGCATCGAGCGCAACGCACCCCGGCACGCCCGCGCCCCAGCAACGCGACGAGGGGTGCGCCAACCTTCGTCAGCGCACCCCTCGTCGGTCCTTGCCAGCAGCTTGCACGCAGCCGAAACGCTTACGCGCGCTGCTGCTTGTCCAAAAGCAGTCGGTTCAAGGCGTTCAGGTACGCCTTCGCCGACGAGACGATGATGTCGCCGTCCGCCCCGCGACCGGTATAGGCGTCCCCGCCCTCGGCCGTCACGCGCACGGTCACCTCGCCCAAGGCGTCGATGCCGCGCGTGACGGAGGTCACCGTGAACTCGGTCAGGTCGTTGCCCACCTGCACGATCTTGTCCACAGCCTTGAACGCGGCGTCGATGGGGCCGGTTCCGTACTCGCACACCGTGCGAACCTCGCCCTCGGCATCGCGCAGCGTGAGCGTTGCGGTCGGGGTGAGCGGGAAACCGCAGCTGATCTGGATGGCTTCAAGCGTGTACAGCGCGCGCTCGTTGCGATCGCGCTCGTTGATCAGGCTCTCCAGGTCTTCGTCGTAGACCTCCTTCTTCTTGTCGGCCAGGTTGAGGAACGCCTCGTACACCTGATCGAGCGCCTCGCCCTCGAAGTCGTAGCCCAGTTCCTCCAAGCGATGCTTGAGCGCCGCATGGCCCGAACGCGCCGTCAGCACGATCTGGCTCTGGCCCGCGCCCACGTCCACCGGATCGATGATCTCGTAGGTGTCGCGCTTCTTCAGCACGCCGTCTTGGTGAATGCCCGAGGAGTGCGCGAACGCGTTCGCGCCCACGATAGCCTTGTTGGCCTGCACGTTCATGCCGGTGATGGACGACACCAAGCGGCTGGCCTTCACGAATTCGCGCGTGTTCACGTCGGTGTGCGCGTCCAGCTCTTCTTCGTGCATCCTGATGGCCATGACCACTTCCTCCATGGCCGTGTTGCCCGCACGCTCCCCCAGGCCGTTGATGGTGCACTCGACCTGGCGGGCGCCGTTTCTCACGCCGGCCATGGCAAGCGCCGTGGCCATGCCCAGATCGTTGTGGCAATGCACGGCGATCTTCACGTTCTCAATGCCGTTCACGCCGTCGACCAGGTACTTGATGCGCTGTCCGAACTCTTCGGGCAGCGAATAGCCCGTCGTGTCGGGAATGTTCACCACGGTGGCACCCGCGCTCACGACGGCCTGTATCACGCGCACCAGGAAATCGTAGTCGGAACGGCCCGCGTCCTCGGCGTAGAACTGCACGTCCTCGACGTACTTTTTCGCGTACTTCACGCACTTGACCGCGCGCTCGATGCACTCTTCTTCGGTGATGCGCAGCTTGTCGCGCAAATGGCTCGGACTCACGCCGATGCCCGTGTGAATGCGCGGGCGCTTGGCGTAGCGAAGCGCGTCGGCCGCCGAATCGATGTCCTTCTCGACCGCGCGCGTCAAACCGCACACGACGGCCTGATCGCCCGCCAGCTCGGCGATGCGGCGGACGCTCTCGAAATCGCCCGGGCTCGAAATGGGGAAACCCGCCTCGATGACGTCGACGTTCAGACGTAGCAGCTGACGCGCGACCACCAGTTTCTCCTCGGTGTTCATGGATGCGCCCGGCGATTGCTCGCCGTCGCGCAGCGTGGTGTCGAAGATATCGATCTTGCGCGTCATGTGCTCATTCCTTCCCGTCATACGCCTGCCGCCCGCTTCGCCGAAAGGCGCCGCGGGCGGCAGGCTGCTCAAATTGGTTTGATAATCATAGCTAATTAAGCCAACCAATTCAATTGGGATTCTTGAAGCTCCGGTCAATTCCGGGAAACCGACCGGAAAGGGAGGCGAGCGGCGCTTCTCTGAAGCACCGCTGCAACTTCTCCCCCCGATCTTACAGCTTGATGTACCAGAGGTTCTTGAGGTCGGCCAAGCCCGCGCGCAGCTTCGCCAGCACGTCCTCGTCGACCGAACCCTCCACGTTCATGTACGCAAGCGCGCAGCGCTCCTCCGACTTCGTGCCGATCTGCATCGTGGTGATGTTGATGCCCGCTTCGCCCAAGATGGTCCCGATGGTGCCCACGCGACCCGGCGCGTCTTCGTACTCGAACACGAGCGACTGCGACGCCGGGGCGATGTCCATCTTGTACCCCAAAAGCGACACCAGGCGCGCCGCCTGCGCCTCGCCGGCCAGCGTGCACGCAACCTCGGTGCCGTCGGCCACGATGGACACCGTGGAAGCGTACCCGGCGGCGTCGGCGTTCGACAGCGTATCGATGCGAATGCCGTGGCGCTTCGCTACGGCCTCGGCGTTCACCGGGGTGACCGTTGCCGTGTTCTGGTAGGACAGCAGCCCCTTGAGCATGCCGGCAACCAGAATGGACAGGTCGGCGTTCGCCAGCGCGCCCGCCGCCGTCAGCTTCAAGAACTGCGGAACCTCGCCGTGGATCTGGGACAACATGCTGCCCATCATCTGGCAGGCGGGAACGTAGGGTCCCACCGTGTCCATGACCTCGGGCGGCACGGGAGCCATGTTGAGCGCCGTGGGAACGATGGACCCCTCCAGGCCGGCCGCCACGTACTCGGCCGTCTGCACGCCCGCTCGCAACTGAGCCTCGAGCGTGCTCGCACCCAGATGCGGCGTGAGGATGGCGTTCTCGAACTCGTGCAGCGGGCTCTCGCGGCACGGCTCCGTTTCGTACACGTCAAGCCCCACCGCGCCGATCTTGCCCGCCGCCAGGAAATCGGCCAGCGAATCGACGTTGAAGATGCCGCCGCGCGCAGCGTTGACCAAGATGACGCCGTCTTTCATGGCGGCGTACTGCTCCGGCCCGAACATGCCGATGGTCTCTTTGGTCTTGGGCAGGTGAACCGTAATGAAATCGGCCAGCGGAACGATGGCGTTCACGTCGTCGTACAACGTCACGCCCAGCTGCTCGGCACGCTCGGGGCTGCAGTACGGATCGTACCCGATCAGCTTCATGCCGAACGCGCGGGCTCGCTCGGCGACCAAGCCGCCGATGCGGCCCAGGCCGAAGATGGCCAGCGTCTTCTCGTACAGCTCGACGCCCGTGAACTTGGCGCGCTCCCACACGCCCGCATGCATGGACGCGTTCGCAGGCGCGATGTTGCGCGCGCATGCCAACATGAGGGCCATGGTGTGCTCGGCGGCCGACACGATGTTCGACGTCGGCGCGTTGCATACGATGACGCCGCGCTCGGTTGCGGCCTCCACGTCGACGTTGTCCACGCCTACGCCCGCGCGCCCGATGATGCGCAGCTTGCCGCCAGCCTCGATCACCTCGCGCGTGACCTTCGTGGCCGACCGCACGATGAGCCCGTCGTACTCGGGAATGGCCGCAAGCAGCTCTTCGGGCGTCATTTTCAGCTTGACGTCGACCTCGATGCCCTTGTCGCGCAGCACCGCAAGGCCGGCTTCGGCCAGCTTCTCGGAAACCAGCACCTTCTTCGTCATAACGAACCCACCTTTTGATTCATGTAACAGTGTCGGAATGAAGATGCCCCGACCAGGCGCACATGCCTCGGCCGAACGGGCGGAACCATCATACGAAAAAACCGCCCGCGCGAAAGCACGAGCGGCGAAATAACCGATGAAATGCGAACTGCGGGGCTTATGCGGCCGCACGAACCGCATACGACCCCGCAGTTGAAAGTGATTTTCTACCAGCGCATTTCCTGATGCTTGATGTTGTTCGCAAGTATCACGCACGTAATAGGCAGAACCAAAGACACAACCGCGTTTACGATAGACGAAGCGTCCGCGCCGCCGAGAAACGTGCCTACCAGGTTGAGCGCGCCGAACACCACGCCCAGAACTGCCAAAACGAAAAACGCGCCGATCTTGCTGGGGTTGTTCGCCCCGCGCAACCCGAAAATACCGATGATCAGGTTGAAAGCGGACGACAAAAGCAAGCCGAACCCAACGATCATAGTCAATCCACCCGCAACGGCGGCATCGTCGTTTGCCGTATCGATACCCGATACGCCCAAAGCACCGCCTCCGGCCAGCAGCAACGCCCCCGATACAACCCCCAGGACGCCCAGCACAATCATGATGATCGAAATAACCTTGAGAACCTTCTGAGACCCGCTCTTTTCCATGTCATCCTCCATTTTCTTGGAAAGGACCCAAACAAGGCAACGCTTGCTGCCAGCAGATCCCTCGCTTCCTTCTTCGTTATTCGCTGCGCTTGCGTACACCAACCGCGCCCAGCGCAACGGCGCCGAACGCAACGCACGCGATCAAGGCCATAGCTATCATGTTCGACGTATCTCCCGTTTTAACCAACGTCTTAGGCTGAGCCTCAGCCGCCGGCACGATCTTGCCGTCCTGCACGTCCTTTGGCACCGTCAAGGCGAAAGATGAAAGCTCGCCCACGCTGACCAGCACCTTCCCGTTCGCGCATTCGACCGTCATCGTCTCCATGGTTCCATCCGCCTTCAGATGGTGAACCGTAACCGTTTCCCCATCGTGCTTCCTATCCAAAGGGAACGACAGCCGCAACGCGCCCTCGTACGAGCCTCCCGTCACGCTCACCTCGTACGCGGAAAGCACATCGCACGCCCCACGGTCGACCTGAGCCAGAACCGCCTGGTACGCAGCGCCCGAGGACAAGGGCGCCACTTCGAGCACAGCGCCCTCGGTCAGCTTCCCACTCACCTGGACCAAGCTCTTTTCGTCCACGATGGTGCGGTCGACGTACACTGGCGCCAAAGCCGTCCACTTCGCGTACAACGTGGTATCGCAGGCAACCGTATCGCTTTCGAAATCCCACGGAACCGTCAATGCGGAATCCTTGCACCATCCGCCGAACGTCGCGCCGCTCTTTACCGGGTCGACCGGTTTGGCGACCTTCGATCCGGCCTTAACCGTTTGGGGTTCCACGGCGCTGCCGCCAGCAACGTCGAACGAAACGGTGCACACGGCCTCGGACGCAATATGAGTGGGAATCGGGTTCTTCTCGCCCATCAGCACAGGCAGGTTCCCAGAGGAAAACGTCCAAGCGCCCAGAGGAGCCGCCATGAACCCGAGTCCGTTTTGACGCTGCCACCACGATGCGTCGACGATGTCCGTTGCGGACGCATCCGCGCCGTCCTTCGTCTCGGCACCCTTCTCAGGCGCGATATCAGACAACCCAATGCCAACGCTCATGCCCGCAAACCCATAATTATTCGAAGCTGTAAATACGTTTTCATTTACAGCGTTGCCCCAGACGCGACCTGCCGACGAGGCACCGCTCGTCGCAATAACGGACGAACCGAGCGCGGCGCAATTCTTGATGGTATTCTCGCCCTGGTAGTTGTCCACGTTGCCCACGATGCCGCCGACCACCTCTTTCCCCTGCACCATGCCCGTGCTATAGGAATACGAGATGTTGACACCCGTGCGCACGAAGCCCGCAATGCCGCCAATAGAGCTTGCCGATCCGGTCACGGAAGCCGTACTGTAGCAATTCTCGATAAGCGCGCGGCCGGTAGCAGCGCCGACCAACCCGCCCACGGAGTCATTGCCGCTGACCGCACCCGAAACGAAGCAACGCGAAACGACGCCTCCCCGCAACTCCGACGCCAAAGCTCCAGCGTAGTTCCCCCCGGTCACGGCAACGTCCGCCAACCCCAGATTCACGATACGGCCCTTCACCATGCCGAACAACGACGCCTGCGAAGCGCCGCCGTTGACAACCAAGCCGGAGATCGTCCTCCCGCCTCCATCGAAGGTGCCGGAATACGTCCCGCAAGGAGCATCCCAAGCCTCAGCGAGATCGATGTTCGCCGTCAACTTGAAACTCGCGTTCGAGAGGGTGCCATCGTTCAGTCCGGCTCCCATCGCGCGCAACTGGGCCTCGTTCTCGATCAGGTACGGATCGTCCTCCAACCCGGTGCCGCCGCCAAACGACGCAGCAGGTTCCGCCGCAAACGCCGTCACCGGCATCAAAGCAAGCAGCAGGATCGTCCCCGCAAACGCGCTCGCCCATCGCTTACCCATCGGCTTTCCTTTCGTTTAATTTCATGCATTTTGAAGGCGATCATGTCATATAATTCGATACGCAAACCGTTTTCTGCACAAACGGTAAGGTTTCCAAACATGAACGGATCAAGAAAACACGGTGACGTTTCCAGTTGCGTTCAACGACGATGCCCCAAGGAACTCGACACCGGCCAGAAAGGCAACACCGTGCGCATCGCACTCTGCGAAGACAACCCCAAAGACCTGGCGGTGCTCGCGAATTTGCTCGACAGATACCGTCGGGAAACGAAAGCCAGCCTCTCCCTCTCCGCTTACACCAGCGGCGTTGCATTATTCGACGACATGCGCAAAGAGGTTTTCGATTTGCTGCTGCTCGACGTCATGATGCCTTTCGTCGACGGCATGCAGATCGCTCGGGAAATTCGAGAGTTCGACGAAAACGTCAAGATTGCGTTTCTCACCTCGTCACCCGAGTTCGCCGTTCAAAGCTACGAGGTTGACGCGTTCCATTACCTTCTGAAGCCCGTGAGCTACGACAAGCTGTTCCCCATGCTCGACAAGCTGCGGCTGCGCATCGAAGAGCACGGCGCGGGACTGGCCGTGAGGCTCAAGAGCGGAGCCGCCAGCATCCTGTTCGCGCGCATAGCCTATGTCGAAGTGCTCAATCGAACCGTGCGCTTTCACCTGACCGACAAGAGCGTGCGAGAAGTTGCCGGATCGCTGTCGGACTTCGAGCCGCAGCTTCTCAGCCAACCCGAATTCATCCGAGTCCACCGGGCGTTCATCGTCAATCTCGATCAGGTCCAAGAGCTTGAAAAGCTAAGCCTTCGCACGTTCTCGGACGAGTCGGTCCCCGTATCGCGCAGACTGTTCGGCGAGGTCAAAGCCGCCTACTTGAAGCGGTTGTTCGTGCAAGCCGGAATGGCGTAACGGCATGTCGCTCGTACCCGTATTCATCCTGCCCGTCTACGCCGTTGCCCTCATGTGGATATTGCTCGACGTGCAGCCCGCCAAGATCCCGCCGCAGCGCAAGAAGATCGCGATCGCATTCGCCCTCGGCACGATCATCGTCAACGTCGCCGTGTTCCTGCTGTTCGGGCGCACCGCCTACGCGCGCGCCTACGCCCTGATCATGCACGTCCCGATTCTTATCGCGTTCTCGATCGTCTCCCCGTATCGCGGCTGGAAAGTGGTGTTCGC
>NZ_DBFOSR010000071.1:0-8997 GCF_048427265.1 Paraeggerthella sp. | reverse complement strand
TCGGTTACCTGGTCGATGACCGGGCGGTTGCGGTCAAGGCATCCCGGCCACTGCGGCGTGAAGGGCACGTTCGTCATCTTGGCGCGTTCCTTCTCGGGCAGGCGGCTGCCCAGCCCCCAGGTGAAGCTCATGTCAAGCGGCACCGACGTGACGAATGCCTGGTGAGATTTCAGTCCCAAGCGCTTGAGCAGCAGCTTTTCCAGGGTTGACGAAAGGGGCCTCTCGCTTTCGAGGCGCACGGGAGCCAGGCGCGCACGCTTCTTGAGGATGCGCTTCATGTGCTCGCGGTAGTCCTCGTCGCTTTCGTCGGTGCCTTCGGTGGCGTCAAGGTCGGCGTTGCGCGTCACGCAGATCACGTTGGTGTGCTTGACGGCGTACATGCTGAAAATTTCGGACGCCACCATCTCGATGGCGTGCTCCAGCAAGATGAACTGCAGCCCGTCGCCCGGCAGCTCGATGACGCGCGCGCATTGCTTCGGCATGGGCACCAGCCCCAGCGTCACGCCTTCGGCTCCAAGGTTTTTCGCCTTGTCGGGCTTGGCCGCCTTGTCCGCGCCCTTCGCCTTCGCGGTTTTCTTGCCCAGGTTGATCTCCTCGTTCAGGCGCACCACAACGTACAAGGCTCCGTTTTCAAGATGCGGAAACGGGTGACGCGTGTTGATGATCTGCGGAGACAGAAACGGCAGGACGTTTTGCTGAACGTGGCGCAACAGGAAGGCGCGCTGGTCGTCGGTGAGGTCTTCAGGGCGCAGATGGCATACGCGGCGCTCACGCAGCAAGCGGCGAACCTCCTCGAAGGTCCGTTCCTGGATGGGGTAGAGCTCGCGGCAGCGCGCGTAGATCGCGTCGAGCTGCTCGGCGGGCGTCATGTTCGACTTCGAGTCGATGATGTGCTTTTTCACCAGGGCCAGGTCGGTCAGGCTGCCCACGCGCACCATGAAGAACTCCTGCAGGTTGCTCCAGAAGATGGAGATGAAGTTCAGCCGCTCGAGCAGAGGCACCGTTTCATCGGCTCCTTGGTCGAGCACGCGCTCGTTGAACGTGAGCCACGACAGCTCGCGGTTCTGCAGGTAGGGCGCCGCCTGCATGCGCTCGCCCGCAACGCCGTCCGCGGCGGATGCATGGGCGGCTGGCTCCTGGTGGTCGGGAACGGCCGGGCTTGTCTTCGGATGGCCCGCACCCTGCTTGGGGGTGGTTTCGATCGACGGCTTCTTGCTTGCTTCCATGAGCTTCCCTTCCCGTACGTTCCGTCAACGTGCGCTGATGCGCGTGATGGCGAATCGGTTCCTTTAGAGCAGCATGCGTTCGATCAGGTATCCTTCGCGAACGCCGTATTTGCAGATTTCCAGGCGCTGCGCGCCGAAGGCGTCGAACAGCGCATGGAGAATGATGCAGCCCGGTACTAACGTATGCACGCGCTCGGCAGAGGCTTTGAGCGCGGCATGGGCAAATGCGTCGGGGTCGATACGGCACCACTTCAGTATCGCATGAATATCGTCGCGCGTCATGGTTTTGGGCCGGGTTGCCGAGCCTGTGGCTTGTTGCAGCATCTTGGCGGCGGCGCGCGTGCTGCCGCCGATGCCGTACAGGGTGTCCGCTCGGTACGCCTCAGGGTGCGGCAGCTTGTCCAGATGGTCGCGCAGCGCGCGTTCGATGGCGCGCATCTCGGGGTCTGCGGGCAGGATGGCGCGCACGTAGCGCGCAAACGACGAGAGCGATCCTTGCCCCAAGCTGACGTTGTCGAAGTCGCGGTCGTCCTCGATGCGCGTGAGCTCGGTCGACCCGCCGCCGATGTCCACCAGGGTTCCGTGGACGACCGATCGATCGCAGGTAGCCCCCACGAATCCCAGGTGGGCTTCGTCTTGCGCGGAAAGCAGGGATATGGGCAGCCCGGTGCGCTCCTCGATCTCGGCTACGGCCTGGTTGCAGTTCGAGGCGTTGCGCAGCACGGCGGTGGCGAACACCTCGAGCTTTTTGCAATCGAAGTACCGCGAGCGCTTCGCGTGGCCCTTGAGCACGTTGACGGCCCGGTCGATGCCCGCCTGGGTGAACGCGCCGTCAACGACGTAGGCGGAAAGGCCGGCCATCACCTTGTCGTTGATGAGGCTTTTGAAATCCTTGTTCGTGTACGTTTCCCGGCGGTCGTCCTTCACTTCGTATATGACGAGGCGAATAGAGTTCGATCCGAGGTCAATTACTCCGTAGTTGGGCATGATGGCTTCTTCGTGGGTCGTTCGGCCGCTGCGGCAGGCGCCGCGTAAGCGACGTCGTGCGCCGCGCCGCGCTGGTTGGTCATTGATTCCATTGTAGGCAAACCGTGGCTGGCCGCAAAGCGCGCTCGCGAACCCGGCACCAAGATTTTACCTTGAGTTGATGCAGCGGAACGGCCCGATTTCCCGCTGTGCTATGATGGGGTGCACCCCCGGAGAAAGGATGCGCGCATGCTGGAGACCGTCGATTTCTCGCTGGAAGCCCTGCCGAAGGACGAGTACAAGCTGCGTCGCGACCAGCTCATGGACCGGCTTGTGGTGCTGCAGCAGCAAGCGCGCACGCAGGGCGTGGGCCTCGTGGTCTTGTTCGAGGGTTGGGACGGGGCGGGCAAGGGCAGTCGCATCTCCGATCTCCTCTATCATTTGGACGCACGCGCGACCAGCGTGCACGTTACGGAAAACCTTGACGTCAAGGCTGCACGGACCTTTGCGGGCGCACCGTACGGCGTCACGGGATTCTACCCGATCATGCAGGAGTTCTGGCAATCGCTCGGCATGCGCGGCACCACCACGTTCTACGACCGCGGCTGGTACACCGCCGCAGTCCAGCACATGCTGTACGCCGAATACGGAAGCCTGACCATGGCCCAGGCTGAAAAGGCCACGGGCAAGCGCAAGGCGGTGGCTGCCGCCATGGCCGAGGCGCGCGACGAGCGTCACATCAGCGCGCTGCGCCGTCACCTTACGTCGGCGGCCGACTTCGAGCGCCAGCTGGTGGACGACGGCTATCTGGTGGTGAAGTTCTTCGTGCACGTGACCAAGGAGGCGCAGAAGAAGCGCCTGACGCGCTTGCACGACGATCCTGCCACGCGCTGGCGGGTGAGCGAGGAGAAGCTTGCGCGCATAGGAAACTACGAGGAGGCCTACCGCCTGTACGACAACCTGCTGGAAGGCAGCGACTTCGCGTACGCTCCCTGGCATCTGGTCAACGGGGAGGACAAGCGCCGCGCGAACCTGCAGATAGCCGAAACGCTGGCGGACGCGCTGTCCGGCGCGCTTGCCGCGCAGCCCAACGCCGAAGCTGCTGCGGCGGCAGCGAAGGCGCAAGCCAATTCGGCGGGCGCTTTGGAGGAGGCCCCTCTGTTCGGCCGCGCGCCGGAAGAGGAGGCCCGCATCTTGGCTGCCGCGCAGAAAGAGGCTGGCGAGGCCCGCGCCCGCGCTCCTCGCGCCTCGCGGTTTCGCCAGGTGGACGACCCTCCTGCGCTCGATCGGGTCGACCATGGCCTCGCGCTGGATCCGATGGCCTACAAGGAGCAGCTCAAAGCCCAGCAAGATCGTTTGAACAGGCTGGAAATGGAGATGTACCAAAAGCGCATCCCGCTCATGCTCATGTACGAAGGATGGGATGCGGCGGGCAAGGGCGGCAACATCAAGCGCGTCGCCCAGGCGCTCGATGCGCGCGCCTACACCATTTTCCCCAGCCCGGCTCCCACGAAGCCCGAACTGCTGCACCCGCATCTGTGGCGGTACTGGACGCGTCTGCCGAAGGCGGGGCACGTGGGCATCTACGACCGCAGCTGGTACGGGCGCGTGCTGGTCGAGCGCGTAGAGGGGTTCGCTTCGCCCGCCGAATGGACGCGCGCGTACGACGAGATCAACGAGTTCGAGCAGGAGCTCGTGCGCTGGGGCGCCATCCTGCTCAAGTTCTGGGTTGACGTGAGCCCGGAAGAGCAGCTGCGCCGCTTCCATGAAAGGCAGAACGATCCGGCCAAGCAATGGAAGATCACCGACGAAGATTGGCGCAACCGCGACAAGCATCCGCAGTACCAAGCTGCGGTCGAGGACATGTTCCGGCTGACTTCGACCCCCTTCGCTCCGTGGATCGTTCTGGAAAGCGACGATAAGCGTCATGCGCGCGTAAAGGCGCTCAAAATTATCAACGACGCTCTGGAAGCTCGCTTGCGCGAAGCCTGAGATCGCGTTACTATGGTCTGCAGCCATTAACGCCGATTGCGCGCTTTCGCGCGCTTGATTTAAGGGGAAGACATGACTCTGTTTGGAATGACCGTGCCCATGGAGGCCATCTGGGTCGTCGTTGCGATCATCGTGCTTATCATCGTCGTCTTCATTGCGAAGGGCTTTATCGACGAGATGAAGAAGTAGCTGACCGCGGGCGACGCCCGTAGTCGTGAAAATTGCGTTTTTGACTACATCGCGCCCTCGTTTCGGGGGCGTTTTGCTTATTATGGTAACGGTCTGGCAGCAGCGGGCGCGCCAAACGGTCGAGGACGATACAACGCCCGCGGTTCGACGTTCCTTCGAAAGGCGAACATGACCGACTATCGACAGTATCCCGATCCCGAGCCGCGCGGTCGTCACGCTCGTGCCCGGGTTCAGCAGGAAGCTGCGCATCAGCAGGCCGCAGGCCCCGGTGCCCGAAGGGCCCCGGCTCCCCAGCAGCCTGGCCAGGGGCAGTCGGCGCCACAGTACCGGGCGCCGCGTCAGCAGGCTCCCCGTCAGCAGGCGCCGCGTCCGGCGCAGCCCTACGCGCAGCCGACGCAGCAGCAGGCTGCGTATCGGCCCCAACCTCAACCTCATCAGCAGGCATATCGTCCCGTGCAGCCCCAGGCGGGGCAGCAGGCGCACCGTCCGGCACCGGCTTCGTACGGATACGGCGGCGCCGGCAGGGGACCGAACGGACCTGGGCCGAACGGCTCCGGGGCGAACGGGCGCAAGAAAAAGGGCGGGCCGTGGCGCGTGGTCTTCTGGATCGCGCTCGTGGTGTTCGTGGTGGCCCTGGCTGCCCTCGGCGCCATCGGATTCAGCTATTGGCAGGGCCAGCAGACGTACAAGGAAGTGGCCCAAGACGGCTTCAATCCGCCTGCGGACGTCGAAGGGACGTCGCTTGCCGACTTCACGGTGGATTGGGACGCGCTGAAGGCCATCAACCCCGATACGGTGGGCTGGATCTACGTGCCGGGCACGAACATCAACTACCCGATCGTGCACACGACCGACAACGAGAAGTACCTGACGCATGACTTCAAGGGCTCGGAGGGCTGGATCGCCACGTTCGGCGCTATTTTCCTGGCAGCCGAGAACGCCGGCGACTTCTCCGATGCGAACAACATCGTGTACGGGCACCACCTCAACGACGGGTCCATGTTCGCGGCCATTGCCGGCATGGACGACCCGGCGGCGTTCAACGCCAGCCGCACCGTCTACATCCTCACGCCGCAGGGCAACGTCAAGCTGACCACGTTCTCGCTCGTGCATTGCGCCGCCGACGACCCGCTTGCGCAAACCGCGTTCGCGTCCGAAGAGGAGCGCGTGGCCTACGTCCAGGACAAGATCGACCGTTCCGTGGTGAGCGTGTCCGACCTTCCCGCCTCTGCGGACATGAAGCAGACCTTCACGTTCGCCACGTGCGACAACCTGCCGACCGATGGTCGCTGGGTGCTGTTCGGCTACGTGGCCGACTCCACGATCGGGCCTGCGCCCGCCGACGCGGCCGAAGGCGGTTTGGCCGACCCCGACGCTGCGGCCGCCGTGGGCGACGCGTCGAAGGAGATCGCCTCATGAGCATGGCTGCGTTTCCGGGCGAGCGCCCCGATCGCCTTGAGGAGGAGTGCGCCGTATTCGGCGTGTTCGCTCCCGGCGAGGGCGAGGACGTTGCCCGTATGGCGTGCTTCGGCCTGCAGGCGCTTCAGCATCGCGGGCAGGAAAGCGCGGGCATTGCGGTGGGCGACGGCGAAACCGTTATGGTTGCCAAGGACTTGGGCCTGGTCACGCAGGTGTTCGACGAGGCGAGCCTGGCAGCGCTCGACGGGTTCGTAGCCGTGGGGCACGCCCGGTACTCCACAAGCGGCGCCGCGGCGTCGTGGGAGGCTGCGCAGCCGCATATCTCGGCCATCGACGAAGTGCTGATCGCGCTTGCGCACAACGGCACGCTCGTGAACACGAACGCGCTGCGCGCGCGCCTGGTGGGCGAGGGCGTGCAATTCCGCGCCGGTACCGACAGCGAAGTGGCTGCGAAGGCCATCGGGTGGGTCACGCAGGAAACGCACCATCTGCGCAACGGCATCCGCTACGCGATGGAGCATCTGGAGGGCGCGTACGCCATGGTGCTGGCCAGCCCCGACTCGCTGTACGCGTTTCGCGACCCGAACGGCATACGCCCCTTGTGCATCGGCCAGCTTCCCGACGGTCGCGGTTGGGCGGTGTCGAGCGAGACGTGCGGGCTGGACATCGTGGGCGCAACGTACCTGCGCGACGTGGAGCCGGGCGAGATCGTCCGCTTCAGCCGCGAGGGCATGCACTCCGAGCAGGGCGTACCCGCGGGCACGCGCGCATCCTGCATATTCGAGTACGTGTACTTCGCGCGCCCGGATAGCGTGATCGACGGGCAGAGCGTCTACCAGGCGCGTCGCGCCATGGGGCGCATCCTGGCGCAGGAGGCGCCCGTCGAGGCCGATCTGGTGCTGGGCGTGCCCGACTCGGGCGTGCCTTCCGCCATGGGGTTTTCGCAGCAAAGCGGCATCCCGTATTCGGACGGCATCGTGAAGAACCGCTACGTGGGCCGCACGTTCATCGAGCCGACTCAGGCCATGCGCCAGTTGGGCATTCGCCTGAAGCTGAACCCGCTGCCCTCGGTTATCCGCGGTCAGCGCCTGGTGGTCATCGACGACAGCATCGTGCGCGGCAACACGTCGAAGAAGCTGGTGGAGATGCTGCGCGAAGCGGGCGCTGCGGAAGTGCACCTGCGCATCGTGAGCCCCGAGGTTCTGTGGCCGTGCTTCTACGGCATCGACACCGACACGCGCGATCAGCTGATCGCCGCCAACATGACGCTTGACGAGATGCGCTCTTGGATCGGGGCCGACTCGCTGGCGTTCATATCGCTGCAGGGTTTGCGGGACGCGTTGCCCGACGTGCGCGAGCAGGGTTTCTGCGAAGCGTGCTTCTCGGGGGACTATCCTGTGGCCATTCCCGAATCATTGTCCAAAAAGAGCTTCATGACGAAGAAGGATTTCGCAGAAGCGTACGATAACGAGGCGTCCGTCTGAAGGGCGGCAAGAAGGAGCTTGAGATGACCGAGAGAATCACCGTGAACGCGAACCAGAACGAGGACGGCCCCCAGATGCCCAGCTGGATGGACGAGGATGCGGTCACGTACGCGCAGGCCGGCGTCGATACGGCGGAAGGCGCGCGCGCCGTGGAGGCTATCAAGGGCGTCGTGCACGACACATACCGTCCCGAGGTGGTGGGAGACATCGGCGGCTTCGGCGGTCTGTTCTCCATCGCGGCGGCCAAGGACATGGTCGATCCGCTGCTGGTGAGCGGCACCGACGGCGTGGGCACGAAGCTCAAGGTGGCCCAGCTGGCCGGCAAGCACGACACCGTGGGCATCGATTTGGTGGCCATGTGCGCCAACGACATTCTGGCCACGGGCGCCGAGCCGCTGTTCTTCCTGGACTACGTGGCTATCGGCAAGCTGAACGCCGAGAACATGGCCGAGATCGTGGCGGGCATCGGCGAAGGCTGCAAGCAGGCCGGCTGCGCGCTCATCGGCGGCGAGATGGCCGAGCATCCCGGCGTGATGGATCCGGACGACTACGACCTGTCCGGCTTCTGCGTAGGCGTGGTGGACCGCGTGAAGATGCTCGATCCGGCGGCCGTGCGCGAAGGCGACGTGCTGATCGGCCTGGCGTCGAGCGGCCTGCACTCCAACGGCTACTCGCTGGCGCGCAAGGTGTGCGTGGAGGGCAAGACCCACTACGAGCTGCGCATCGAGCGCGATGAGCTGGGCGGAGCAAGCCTGCAAGACGCGCTCTTGGCGCCGACGCGCATCTACGTGAAGCCGGTGCGCGCCGTGCTGGACGCCTGCCCGAACGCGGTGCGCGCGCTTGCGCACATCACGGGCGGCGGCATCACCGAGAACCTGAACCGCGCGCTGCCGGAGAACGTGGACGCGCAGGTCGACCTGGGCACGTGGCCGGTGCCTCCCATCGCGAAGTTCGTGTGCGAGGCGGCGCATCTGGACGAGTCCGAGGCGCTCAAGACCTTCAACATGGGCCTGGGCCTGGTGCTCATCGTGGACCCGGAGCGCGCCGACGAGGTGGAGGCCGCGCTGGCCGAAGCCGGCGAGCGGACCTATCGCGTGGGACGCGTCGTGTCCGGCGCGGCCGAGGTTCGCTACGCGAACGACGGCGCGCTGTACGGCTACGAAGCGGAATAGGAGAATTCGCATGACCACGCCGCTTACGATAGGCGTGCTGCTGAGCGGCAGCGGCACGAACCTGCAAGCTATCATCGATGCCGTGCGCGACGGGTTGCCGGTGAACGTCGCGTGCGTGGTGTCGTCGCGTCCCGACGCGTACGGCATCGAGCGCGCGAAGGCCGCGGGCATCCCGACCGTCGTGCTCAACCGCGACGTGTACGCCGATCCGCTGACTGCCGATGCGCGCATCGTGGACGAGCTGCGTGCGGCGGGCGCGGAATACGTGGTCATGGCCGGCTACATGCGCAAGGTTACGCCGGTCATGCTGGACGCGTTCCCGGACCGCGTGCTCAACCTGCATCCGGCGCTCCTGCCTGCGTTCAAGGGCGCGCACGCCATCCAGGACGCCTACGATGCGGGCGTGAAGGTGACGGGCGTGACCGTGCATTTCGCGAACGAGGACTACGACAAGGGACCCATCGTGGCGCAGCGCGCCGTCGAAGTGCGCGAAGGCGACGCGTTGGAGGATTTGGAGGCGCGCATCCATGAGGTGGAGCACGTCATCTA
>NZ_DBFOSR010000070.1:0-15984 GCF_048427265.1 Paraeggerthella sp. | reverse complement strand
CGCCATCAGCCGCGCCATGCTGCGGGCATGCGGCGTACCGGTTCCGCATGCCCGTCCGCGCATCGGCTCCATCGTCGCTGTCGACGCCTACGACGGCATGGGCGAGTGCTTCGCGAACAACGAGTCTCCGATGGACGGGCGATAGGGGATGGAGGTGCGCCGATGATAATTCACAGGGGTTTCCATACGATGAACGAGCGAGTCGATGCCATGGAAGCGACGGGGCATGTCGAAGCCTAACCCGCGCCGAGCCAACGGAGCCAGAAGGGACGCGCTGCGCAAGCGCGTGGCGGCGATGGGATTGCCGTGCCATATATGCGGGCTTCCCATCGACTACTCGCTCGCGACCTACGTCGATCCGACGGACGGGAAGACCAAGCGCCACCCGATGTCGTTCGAGCTTGACGAGCTCGTGCCGGTGTCCAAGGGCGGCAACCCGCTCGACATCTCGAACGTCGCTCCTGCGCATAGGATATGCAATCAAAAGAGAGGCAACAAGACGCTTAGGAAGCCTCCGGAGCCGACGGCCGACAGGCTCCCGAAGTCGAGGGAGTGGTGACCCAGGGGGGACCCCCTCCCCTTCGTCCGAAGCCACCCTAGCGGCACAGGGCTAATATCCCCCCGCGATTCTTTTCCGCACCAGGTTTTTGATCTTTTAGCCCGAAAGGAGGGGTTTCCGGATGCCAGAGGGCGGATGCATGACGCTTGCGGCCCTCGCAGAGGGTACTGACGACCTCGAGATGCTGAAATGCCTCCGACTAGGGATAGCAAGGCAGCTGGAGGAAACCCAGTCAGGACGCGACATAGCGGCTCTCTCAAAGCAATTCATGGATATTACCAAGGAGATACGCGCATTGGAGAAGGCGCAGCCGAAAAAAGACAGGAGGACGGCTTTGGATGAAGCGAGGAACAAGCGCAAGAAAGCGCCAGCTAAGAGGAAACCAAGATCCGCGAATTAGGGTTTCTGACGATTACGCCTACACGTACGGAGGCGATGCGGCGGAGATGGCCGGCGCCTACGGACTTACTCCCGACCCTTGGCAGCAAACCGTGCTGGATGACTGGCTCGCATACGACGATGACGGCACATACGCGCACGACACTTGCGGGCTGGCCGTTCCGCGCCAGAACGGGAAGAACGGCACTCTTGAAGTTCGTGAACTGTACGGGGCTGCTGTGGAGGGCGAGAAGATACTGCACACCGCACACGAGGTGAAGACGGCCCGCAAGGCATTCCTGCGCCTGTGCTCATTCTTCGAGAACGAGAGCGAATATCCAGAACTTGCCGAAATCGTGAAAGCCATCCGCAAGACGAACGGGCAGGAGGCCATCGAGTTGACGAACGGAGGCTCGATAGAGTTCTCTGCCCGCTCGAAGGGCGCAGCGCGCGGCTTCACCGTGGACGTAGTTGTGTGCGACGAGGCGCAGGAGCTCACCGACGACCAGTTGGAGGCTCTGATGCCAACCAGTTCGGCTGGCCCGTTGCAGAACTCGCAACTCATTCTTTTAGGAACGCCGCCCGGTCCAACCACCAATGGGGACGTATTCCCGCGAACGCGGAGAAACGCGCTGTCGAGCGAGCACGGCGGCACGAACTGGATCGAATGGTCGGTTGACGAAATCGGCGATGTATCCGACGAATCAAGGTGGGAGGAAACCAATCCCGCTCTCGGCTACCGGCTAACGCGAAAGGCGGTCGAAAAGGAGCTGAAAACGATGTCGCCAGACGGGTTCGCGCGCGAGAGGCTTGGTTGGTGGGCGAGCGACATGGCAAACGGGTGCTTCGACCCTTCCGAATGGGACGCGCTCAAAGTCGACTTCACCGACGAGGAGATAGCAGAGCAGGCTTCCTGGAAGCGAGCCTACGGCGTGAAGTTCTCGGCGGACGGAAAGCGCGCGGCAATCGCGATCGCGATATGGAAAAGGGGAGCCACGCCCCATGTAGAGGTGCTCGAGCATGGATCGACGGAGAACGGGATACAGTGGGCTGAAGATTGGCTGACGCCTCGGTGCGGGAAGGTCAGCACGACCGTCATAGACGGCAAGGCAAACGCGCTCGACCTGTACAACCGGCTCCTAGCCGGCGGCGTGGTCAAGAGAGCGCTGGACCCCGCGAAACCGGAAACGGTCACGGCGGCGTCGTCCATGTTCCTGAACGCCGTCACGGAAGGATCCATGACGCACATCGGGCAACCTGCGCTCGACGATGCGGTCAAGGCGGCGGAGAAGCGCGAGATAGGCAAAGGCGGAGGCTTCGGCTTCCAGTCGGGAAACGAGACCGACATCACCCCGCTCGAGGCCGCGTGCCTCGCTCTGTGGGGCGTGAGAACCACGAAAAGAGACCCTAGCAGAAAGGCGGTGGTCGGCTGATGGCTACGACGAGAGCGGCGTTCCAGAAGCCGCGATTCGCGCCCGATTTCCCGTACCAGGACGTGTTCGACGACCTATGGGGCATCTGGCGCAAGCACATCCTCGGCAACCAGAAGAAGAACAAGTACTACGAGGCGAAGAACACCCTGCAAGACCTGGGACTGTCGATCCCGCCTCCGCTCAAGGACGTGGAGACCGTCGTGGGATGGCCGCAGAAGGCCGTGGAGGCCCTCGCCGTGCGATCTCGCTTCGACGGGTTCGAGGCGAACGACGAGACGGCCGCCGCCATCCTCGACAGGGTGTCCGAGCAATCTGGGCTGAAACGAAAATACCGCATGGCCGTCACGTCCGAGCTGGTCTACTGCTTCTCGGCCGTAACCATATCGCGCGGCGACGTCGATGCTGGCGAGCCGGAGGTGATAATCGGGCTCCATTCGGCGGAATCGTCCGCTGCTCGCTGGGATTACCGCAAGAACCGCATCAAGTACGGCTTCACCATCGTGGATTACACTGACAAGGGAAAGGCGTGCGAGATCAACCTGTACGTCGACGACGCGATAGTCAACGCGAGGGCCACTCGGTCGGGCGTTTGGGATTACTCGGTTTCCGAGCACGAGATGGGACGGCCGCTCATGGAGGTCCTGGCGTACCGGCCGACCGAGGCGCGCCCGTTCGGGCAGTCGCGCATCACGCGCGCCGTGCGCTCGATCACCGACAGCGCCGTGCGCGAGGCGCTGCGCACCGAGGTGAGCGCCGAGTTCTTCACGGCTCCGCAAAAGTACCTGCTCGGCGTGAGCAAGGAGGAGGCTTTCGCAGAGGTTTCCAAGTGGGAGGCCTACATCGGATCGATCTTCACCATCGGCAGGGATTCGGAGGGCGACGTCCCGCAGTTCGGGCAGCTCGCACAAGGATCAATGCAGCCGCACGTCGACTACATGCGAAGCCTCGCCGCAAGGTTCAGCGGAGAGACGAACGTGGCGATAAGCCAGCTCGGCGTCATCCACGACAACCCGTCGAGCGCGGAGGCGATCTACGCGGCGAACGAGCCGCTCATCATGGAGGCGGACGACCTCAACGACGGAAACGGCGAGGCTCTGCGGAACATCGCCCGCATGGTGGTGGCAGCCGTGCTCGACAAGCCGCTCGAAAAGCTCACAGAGGACGAGCGCAGCATCACGCCGATATTCCGCAACCCGGCGATGCCGAG
Organism: Paraeggerthella sp.; assembly: GCF_048427265.1. Taxonomy (NCBI): domain Bacteria; kingdom Bacillati; phylum Actinomycetota; class Coriobacteriia; order Eggerthellales; family Eggerthellaceae; genus Paraeggerthella; species Paraeggerthella sp. Next base: position 12,407 of record NZ_DBFOSR010000070.1, on the reverse strand, counting down.
CATCGTCTCCCAGGCAGACGCTATGGTGAAGATCGCGTCCGTCGCGCCTTGGATCGCCGAAACCGACGTGTTCCTCGAACAGCTCGGGTTCGACGAGGGCACGCGTCGCCGCCTGATGGACGACAGGAACAAAGCTGCGTCGGCTAACGCGATCAGCGATATCTTCGCCGTCAATAAGCCGTCGCAGAACGAGCCTACGGTGGTGGAGTAAATGTATTCCATCCCGCTTTCGTACATTCAGGAGTTCTCCGACGCGGTCGACGAGGTGAGCTACAGGGCGAAGAGTCGGCTCGTCGCCGCGCTTGCAGCCGTTGACATGAGCGACCCGCAGGCAGCGCGCGCTCAAATCGCCGACATCATGGAGCGCATCGTTGGCGCGTCCGACGTGCTGGCATCAACTATGGCGGCTTCCTTCTACGACGGAATCCGCGAGTACCAGACAGGTGAGAAGCTTGGCGCTTCGACCGACAGCGGGCGCGACCCCGAGTCGACTAGGAACGCGACCTACGGCATCACCTCGAAGCTGGCGGAGACGCCTGAAATAAAAGTTGTGGAAGCCATTCTTCTGCAGCGCGTCGGATACGAGATACAGCGTTCCGTTGGCCGCACGATGTTCCTGAACGGAGAGCGCGACGCCAGGAAGCCGAAGTACGCTCGAATACCCTTGGGCGGCGATTCGTGCGAGTTCTGCCGAATGCTGGCATCGCGCGGCTTCGCGTACAGATCAGAGCTGACCGCCGGCAAGCTCGACCCCGACCACTACCACGACGGATGCAGGTGCCGCGTCGTGTGCTCATGGGACAAAGACCCCGCCATCGAGGGGTTCGACCCAGCAGAGTACGATGACAAGGCGTGGGGCCAGTACGGCGGCGACGCGGAATCGTTTGCGCGGAAGGACCATTCGCAGCATCGGCAGCACCAGAAGGAGAAGAGGCGCAACCGTTACACGGAAGACGGCAAGCTGAAAGCCGGATACTCCGGCCAGCGCATCGATAAGCAGGCCGCATATACCGAAGCCGACCGCAAGAAGACGGCGGTACGCGCAGCAGCCGAGCGAGGAAACGCGCAGCGCGTCAAGAAGCGCAAATAGCGACCGCCCTCGGCAAGGCGTTGAACTGCATCGGACATACCTAGGAATCAAGCACCCGCATGGGTGCTTTTTTCATGCCCTGAACCGGGCGACAGCAAAGCGGAGCCGCATGGCGACGCGAACCAAGCGCGCCGCATGGCGCAGGAAGGATGGTCATCATGGCCGAAGACAACATCACAACGATCGAACCGACAGAGCCGACGCAGAACGGCGACGGAGGCACCGAGCCGCAGGGCGCAGGCGCTCCGGCAGCCGACACGACCGACTGGAAGGCGGAGGCCCGCAAATGGGAGAAGAGGGCGAAGGCGAGCGCGAAGCAGCAGGACGGCAGCAAGACGACCGACGAGGAGCTTGCCAGCATCCGAGCCGAGCTCGACGCTATGAGGGCCGAGCGCGACCAGAAGGCGTGGCTCGCCGAAGTGTCCGAGGAAACCGGCGTCTCCGCAGACCTCGTCAGAGGAGCGACCAAGGAGGAGATGAAGGCGCACGCAGAGGCCATCGCGAAAGCGTACAAGAAGCCCTCCGCGCCGTCCGGCCAGTCCGACACCCGCAAGGGAGGCGACGGCAACGGCCCGAAGATGACCAAGCAGGAGATCCTTGCGATCAAGAACAGCAAGGAGAGAAAAGCCGCGATCGCGGAGAACATCGATTTGTTCAAATAAACCGAAAGGATGATGAAAAATGGCAGACGCAAACCTCAGCACCGCGTCCCGCGTCCTCGACATCGAGTTCGCCAGCAAGTTCGAGCAGGGCGTGACCGCGCTCATGACGGTGTTCGGCATCGAGACGCCGCAGACGCTCACCGCCGGGACCCAGATCCAGATGTACACCGTGGAGGGATCCCTGTCCGAAGCCGAGGTAACTCCCGGCGACGACATCCCTCTGTCCAAGTACGAGCACAAGAAGGTAGGAGATCCGTACGCTGTGAAGCTCAAGTCCTACCGCAAGGCCACCACCAAGCAGGACATCCTGAAGTACGGGTTCGACGCCGCCGTCGAGAAGACCGACAAGAAGATGATCCAGGACATCCAGGGCGGGCTGCGCAAGGACTTCTTCGCGTTCCTGAAGGCGGGGACCGGCACCGCGACCGGCAAGACGTTCCAGGCTGCGATCGCGAACACCTGGGGCGCGCTCACCAAAGCGCTCAACGAGAAGGACGAGAACGGCACGCCGGTGTTCTTCGTCAACCCGCTCGACGTCGCCGAGTACCTCGGAGCCTCGACGATCAACAACATCGAGACCGCGTTCGGCTTCACCTACCTCAAGAACTTCCTCGGCATCGGAGACTGCATCCTCGACGCGAACCAGGCGAAGGGAACCGTCTGCGCGACGCCTAAGGAGAACATCAACGTCTACGCCGTCGACTTCGCCGCGCTGGGCGAGGCTGGCTTCAGCTACCAGTTCGACGAGTCCGGCTTCATCGGCGTCCACCACGAGCCCAAGTACACCAACGGCACGGCCGAGACCTACGCCGACACCGGCGTGCTCCTGTTCCCGGAGGTAGCGAACTACATCGTCAAGGGCGCCATCGAGGCGGGCGTCTAATCATGGCCAAACTGCGAGTGATCAAGTGCTTCACCGACAATACCCTAAACGACAAGAAGGGCGGCGTCCGCTGGGAGGGCGAAGTGTTCGATGCGCCCGCCAACCGCGCTAAGGCGCTCATCGAAGCCGGCAAGGTCGAGGAGGTAAAAACCGAGCATGTCAACAAGCCCGACGAGAAGGTCGAGAAAGAGGAGTAAGGAGGTGCCGCTGGCATGGAGGCTTACGCGAGCGTAGAAGATCTCCAAGCGCGCTGGCGACCTCTTTCGAGCGGTGACGAGAAGGCGCGCGCGGAGCAGAAGCTGAAGGACGCGTCCCTCGTCGTCGCCGACGAGTGCCGGAGATTCGGCGTTGAGCTGGATATCGACGATGAGCTGACGAAGGACGCGCTCTCGCTCACCGTATGCGAGATGGTGAAGCGAGCGATGATGTCGCATGTCGACCAGGCTCCGATAACGCAGGGCGGCGTGACCGTTGGGCCGTTCAGCCAGTCCCTAACCTACGCGAACCCGACCGGCGACCTTTACCTGACGTCTGCGGAGAGGCGAAGGCTCGGCATCGGCCGCCAGAGCGCCGGATTCGTCCACCCGTGGGGTGATGCGTGATGCTCCATGGAACCACGGTGATCGTCGAAACCAAGGCGCAAGCAGGGAAAGACTCCCATGGGAACCCCGTCTACGACGTCGCGGTAGAGACCGTCGGCAACGTCCTGGCGGCCGTCGGCCCCACGTCCTCCATCGGAGAGTCAAACCGTCCGGAGGGCGTGTCCGTCGCCTACACGCTGTACTTCCCGAAATCCTACGGCGGCAGCTTGGAGAAGGCGCGGGTGTGGGTCTACGGAGAATGGTTCGATGTCATCGGCGACCCACGCCCGTGGCTCGACCCAGAGCCTCCCGGCGACTGGAACAGAGAAGTGGAGGTGACGGCGACCCATGGCTGATATAAGCGGCCTCAAGATCAACGGGCAAGCTGCGCGCGAGATCATGAAGATGCCGGCCGTGAGGGCGGACCTCGTGGCGAGAGGGCAGCGCATCGCGCGCAACGCCGAGGGCATGAGCGAGAGCGGGAACGCTCGCTACGGCGTCGTGGCGAAGAACCTGGAGGTTTCGGCGCACGTTTTCGTGCAGACCGCAGACGCCGCATCAATCGCGTCGAACGCGAAGCACAACTCCCTCGTGAAGTCAGTCGATGCGGGAAAGGGGTGATGCCATGCCTTACGACATCGAGGCTGCGCTCGTCGCATGGATAGCCGCGAACACCGGATGGGACGCTGCAACGGAGGTCCCGAACCCGCGCCCGGAGCGCTTCGTGTCGATCGAGCGCACCGGCGGAGGGGTGACAGGCGTCGTCTTGGACAACCCTGCCGTCGCCATCCAATGCTGGGCGCAGACGAGAGCGGAGGCGGCGGAGATGGCGTGCAGCATCCGCGACATGCTGCCGTCGTTCAAGCGCGAGGCGAACGTCAGGGCGGTTTCCATCAACTCGATTGCGAGCTTCCCGGCTGCCGATTCGCCACGTTACCAGATAGTCGCGGACATAAAAACGGTTTAGCCGCTCTCTTCGGGCGGCTTATCAGCATAGGAGGATGAGATATGGCGCAAAACGCTGAAAACGTGCACATTCCGAAGCCCAAAGTAGGAGGATCCGTGTACTCGGCCGACCGAGGGACAAATGTGCCGACCGACGCATCAACGGCGCTGCAGGAAGGGTTCAACAGCCTCGGCTACATCCACGAGGACGGCATCACGGAGGCCATCAACGGCGACACGGAGGGATTCAAAGCGTTCGGAGGAGACGAGGTCGCCGTCGTCAGGACCGATCACGAGGTGACGTACGCGTTCCACCCGATCGAGACGAACAAGCACGCGCTGGCAGAGCGGTACGGGCAGGACAACGTGACGGTCGACAGTAAAGGCAACATCGCCGTGCTGGTGAACAGCAAGCAGTCCGCCGCGCGATCCTACGTGTTCGAGGTGCTCCTTTCCGAGACCATGGTGGAGCGGACCGTCGTCCCTCGCGGGAAGGTCATCGAGGTCGGAGAGATGAAGTACTCCGGATCAGAGCCTCTCGGATCCGAGATCAAGATCAAGGCACTTCCGGACGAGCAGGGAAACAAGGCGTACAAGTACTACGCCGAAATCGAGGAGGAGAGCGCGTAATGGCGACGAACGGCAAAGCAAAGGCGAACGAAACGCCCGTAACCGTAAACGTAAAGGGAATCGACGTTACGGTCGACAAAGAGGTGATGAACGACATCGAGGTAGTGGAGCTTCTCGGAGAGATGCAGGACGGCAACATCTTCGCGTTCCCGAAGCTGTGCAAGCGCGTCTTCGGCGACCAGTACCCGAAGGTGAAGAACGCGCTCGCGAACAAGGCGGGAGTGACTACGGCCACGTCCATGACCGGGTTCTTCAACGAGCTCATGGCGAAGATGAACGAGGGAGAGGCAAAAAACTGATCTTCTTCGCCGAGGTGCGCCGCAAGTACCCGGACGAGCTTAGAGCCGACCTCCAGAGGTACTACGGCGTCTGCATCGACGACGTGGGAGGGAGCGTGTCGGTCAGGCATGCGGCGTCTCTGTCCCGCAGCCTGCCGAGAGGCTCGCTCACTTTGGCGAAGATCAACCCGGAAACGCAGTGGACGGACGCCGAGTGGATGCTCTTCAACCTGCTCAACTCGTGGCGCGACAAGGACGGCCAACTTGTCCCGCCTTGGAGGGAGGCTCCTAAGAAGCGCTCCGCGTCCATGACGCAGGAAGAGTACGAGAGAAGGCTGTCGATGCCGAGGAAGGAGGCTCGCGATGGCAAGCGAATTGGCTAGCGCGTACGTCGCGCTGTACCCGAAGCTGAAGAAGGCGAACATCGCCGCGCAGCTGAAATCAGTCGACGCGAGCAGCGCCGGGGACTCGGTCGGCAAGTCGTTCGGAGGAAGCTTCGGAGGAGCGGCGGCAACGGCGGCAAAAGCAGGGCTCGCAGCGCTCGTGGCAGCGGCTGCTGCCGCCGTCGCCGGCGTCGCAAAGGTTGCCGGATCCGCGCTCGAAAGCTACGCATCCTACGAGCAGCTGGTTGGAGGCGTCGACACGCTGTTCAAGGAGAGCAGCGGGAAGCTCCAGGCTTACGCTGCCGGTGCGTACAAGACGGCCGGCATGAGCGCGAACCGGTACATGGATCAGGCTACGTCGTTCAGCGCGTCGCTGCTGCAGAGCCTCGGCGGCGACACCAACGCCGCCGTCGAGTACGCGAACATGGCGATCACCGACATGTCGGACAACGCGAACAAGATGGGCACCGACATGGGGCGCATCACCGACGCGTACCAAGGCTTCGCGAAGCAGAACTTCACGATGCTCGACAACCTCAAGCTAGGCTACGGAGGAACAAAGGAGGAGATGCAGCGCCTGCTCGACGATGCCGAGAAGATATCGGGAATCAAGTACGACATCTCTTCCTACGCCGACATCGTGGAAGCCATCCACGTGGTGCAGCAGGAGATGGGCATCACAGGCACCACCGCGCAGGAGGCCGCAGCCACCATCGAAGGATCTGTTGCGATGGCGAAAGCCGCCTACTCGAACTGGCTCACCGGGCTTGCCGACGAGAACGCCGACCTCGAAGCGCTGACCGGCCAGCTTGTCGATTCCGTCGTCACGGCCGCTGGGAACATAATCCCGAGGCTCGGTCGCATCCTAGGGACGGCCTTGGGTTCGATACCGCAGCTCGTCGCAAAAGTAGGTCCGGAGCTTGCTGCGTCGCTGGGGACGATGTTCTCGACCGCGTTCGAGACCGTGAAGGGCTCGCTTCCGCAAGGAATGCAGGATTCCATCGCGGCGGCGACAGGGTCGCTGCAGGAAGCGTTCGGCCCGATCGTGTCGGAGATAGGCGAGAAACTCCCGTCGGCCATCGCGACGGCGCAAGAGTGGATAGGACGCCTCGTCGACGCGTTCGCCCCTGTAGCAGCTCAGTTCGCGGGGACGCTGGCGGCAGCGTTCTCGACCGCGTCGACGCTTCTCGAGAGCCTCGGAAGCGCCATAGGCCAGTGGGTGATCCCGGCATTGGAGCAGCTTGCTCCGATGATCGGCGACTTTCTCGGGGCAGCGCAGCGCATGTACGAGGCGCTTCAGCCTGTCGCCGACTTCCTCGGCACCGTGCTCGGGGCAGCCCTGTCGCTGGTCGTCGCCCTCTTCGGAGGAATCGTGCAGGCCGCCACATTCGCCATCGACGCGTTCACCGGGTTCGTCGAGTTCCTTGCAGGATTGCCTGAATCGGTGAACCAGTTCGTGACGAACGTCGGCGCTTTCTTCTCGCAGCTCCCTATGCTCGTCAAGTCGTGGCTCGACCAGGCGGTCGCAGACGCGGTCGCATGGGCGTCCTCGATGGCGGCGCAGGCCGTGGCGGCAGGATCATGGTTCGTGAGCAGCGTCGTGTCGTTCTTTGCCGGGCTTCCAGGATCGGTGTCGGGATTCCTCTCGTCTGCTGTATCTGCTGCAGCGTCGTGGGCGGCGTCGATGGCGAGCCAGGCGGCGACGGCAGGATCCCAGTTCGTCGGAAACGTGATCTCTTTCGTATCGAGCCTTCCTGGAAAGGTCGCCGGGTTCGCCGGGCAGATGGCGTCAGCAGCCGGCGACATGGTACGAGGGATGGTGTCGGGCGTCCGCGACGCAGCGGGTGCTGTTTGGGACGCCATCGTAAACGTGTGCTCCGGTGCGCTCGACGCCGTGAAGAGCTTCTTCGGCATCGCGTCGCCGTCAAAGGTCATGAAGGCGACCTTCAAATGGGTGCCGCTCGGAGCTGCGGATGGCATCGACGCCGCCGCCGGATCGGTCGCAAAGTCGATGGCCGCGATGGGAGTCGGTACCGTGAGCGCCGCTGCGAAAGTAGCAGACGCGATCGCTGCGCCGTTCTCGAACATGGCGATCTCGGCCCCGAGGCTGTCATCGCCCGGCTATGCGGCATCGAGCGGGATGGCAATCTCGGCAAACAAGAACGGCTCGCTCACGAAAGAAGACGTGTACGACGCGATGGTAGCCGCTATCGGCTCGGCAGGAGGCGGCGAGGTCGCCGTGTACGTCGACGGAAAGAAGCTGGCGTCTTCTATCGCCAAACCCATGGGCGTCGAGCTTGCCAGGGCGGAAAACCTGGGGAGGTGGTAGAGGATGGAGGCTATAAACCCTAAAAACAGAATCATAGTCGGAGGCGTCGACCTGTTCGAGCGGTTCGGCATGGTGATGTCCGACGACTGCACGCTGTCCCCTCCGGCTCCGAAGACCTACCTGGTCGACGTTCCGGGCGGCAGCGGGTCGATAGACCTCACCGAGGCGATGACGGGCGACGTCGCGTACGGGGCCAGGAAGCAGTCGTTCGTGTTCGGCGTCATCGAGCCGGAGATGTTCGAGCGGATCAAGACGGAGGCGTCGAACTTCCTCCACGGGCGGAGGCTCGATTACTCGCTGACGATGGACCCGGGGTACACCTACCATGGCCGCTTCTCGATAGACGAGTACTACAGCAAGGCGCATATCGGCTACTTCAAGGTCGACGTCGAGGCCGACCCGTGGAAAACCAAGGGGACGCAGACGTACCGCCTCGACGCGAGCGGAGGCAGGATGTTCCGCTTCGAGTGCGGGCGGCGTCCCGTGCGCCCGACGATCGAATGCTCGCATCCTTGCAGGATCGAGTTCGGCGGGAAGGCGCAGACCGTCCCGGCCGGGACGTGGAGGCTCAACGACGTGCTGTTCGAGCAAGGGTGGAACGAGATGTACGTCAACAGCTTCGATGTGATCAACACGTGCTGGTTCGAGCTCGCCGAGGGAGAGGGGCACGCGACGACGTGGAACGCGGCCGGGTCGATGAGGTGGGACGAGCTGCGCGCGCTCAACGGGCAGGGCCTCATGCGCTCGAAGACGTGGGAGGACATGGCGGGGTCCCGCTGGAGCGACGAGAGCGGGACGAGATGGGCGGAGCTTCGCTACAAGACGCCGCTCGGAGACGAGACGGAGGCGTTCGTATCATACGATTGGAGTGATCTGTAAATGGCAACGGCCAATTTGGGATTAGAGGAGATAAACGGATCCGACTACATCGATCCGGCTGTTTTCAACCGAAACAGCAATAAGATCGACAAGCTCGGCAAGAAGTACGTCGTGGACAGCGGGAAGTCGGGCGAATGGGAATGGGAGAAGTGGAGCGACGGCACCGCCGTGTGCCGCATCCGCCGCAAGACGTTCCCGTCCCAGGCGTTCGGCGGATGGGGCGAGCTGTGGGCGACGTCAGCCATGAGGTTCTCGGCGTACCCGTTCAACTTCGCCGAGGTGCCGTCCGTGAAGATAGAGTTCGAGGGCTGCGACAGCTCCGGCAACTGGCCGTTCGTCTCCAAGACGAGCGAGTCGACGACGAGCCAGTCGCCCGCGTTCTGCCTGTACTCCGCCATGCAGGAGACGGTGACGAACCCGAAGTTCTCCATCGAAGCGAGGGGCAGGGTCTAGATGTGGCGCGTCAAGTACGGCGGGCAGTACCTCCACGACCCCGTGGGGGACGAGCACGCGCTCACCGACATCCGCATGGGGATGGAGGCGAACGCGGCGGGATGGTGCGAGTTCACGATCCCCGAGGGCCATCCTCTGAAGAGCATGTTGAAGGACAGGGACAGGTCGAACCCCGTCGAGGTGTGGCTCGACGACGAGATGCTGTGGGCGGGGTTCGTCTACGAGAGGAGCAGCGACTTCCTGCTCTCGGGCAGGGTGTCGTGCAAAGGCGAGCTCGCCTACCTCGGCGACGTGCTGGTGCGACCGTACTCGACTGTCCCGGGAAAGCAGCCCCTCACGGCTCCGAGCTCCGTCGACGGGTACTTCTCATGGCTCATCGAACAGTACAACGAGCGCGTGGACTCATCGCGCCGGTTCGTCGTCGGGGTCAACAACGGGGCGGCGCTTGACAGGAACAACCACATACTTCGGGAATCCTCGCAGCTTCCCACGGTGTCGAGCGAGATACAGGACAAGCTGATCGAGCGGCTCGGAGGGTACCTGTTCGTCAGGCGAAGCGGAGGCGTCCGCTACATCGACTACCTGGCCGAGTGCTCAGACGTCAACGCCCAGGTGATCGACTTCGGGGAGAACCTGCTCGACTTCGCGCGCACCGACACGACCAATGGGCTGTTCACCGCCGTCCGGCCCGAGGGGAAAGACGGGCTGACGCTCGAGTCCATGCCGGACGGAACGTACCCGAAGGACGCCGCCTTCTGCAAGGAAGGGGACGTCCTGGTCCACAGGGAGGCGGCGGAGCGCTACGGCGTCATCGAGATGCAGTACTCGAACCCCGACGCCGGGACCGTGGAGGGGCTGTGCGATTCGGCGGCGGCCGCGCTGCGCCCGCACGTGGAGCCGAAGACGACCATCGAGGCGAAGCTCGTCGACATGGCTATGATGGCGGTCGGGAGGTTCAAGCCGCTCAGGGTCGGGGAGCTCGTGCGCGTGAGGTCGAGGCCGCACGGGTTCGACGGGTACATGCTCGTGGCGAGGATCGAGCCTGACCTGCTCGACCCGTCGCGGTCGGTCTACACGCTCGGGACGACGTTCGACTCCCTCACCGGGGAGACGAACAGGCAGATACGCAGGCTCAACGCGTCCATCAACTCCGCGTACGACGCCATGGCCCCCATCGGGCAGGCGGCCAAGGACGCGGCCGAGAAGGCGGAGGCCGTCGACAAGATCGCCAAGGACGCGGCCGGCTTGGCTCAAAGCGCCCTCGACGCTCTGGCGGACCTGCACGGCGCCTACGTGCACATCAGGTTCTCCGCAAGCCCAGACGGCGTCCCTATGACCGAGGCCCCGCAGGCCGACACCGCCTACATGGGCATATGCTCGAACGGATCTCCAGACGGCCCCGCGGACCCGGACGCCTACTCGTGGGCGCGCACGCTTGGATCCAGCGGCGAGGACGGCGTGCCCGGCGCTCCTGGAGCGGACGGCGCTCCGAGCTACCTGCACGTCAAGTGGTCGGAATCGCCCACGGGCGACCCCATGTCCGAGACGCCCGGCCCCTACATGGGCACGTGCGTGGATTCGACCGAGGCCGATCCGATCGACCCGGCGCTCTACACCTGGACCAGGATCAAGGGCGACAAGGGCGACCGTGGAGAGCGGGGGCTTCAAGGCTTGCAGGGCGAAGACGGCGCGCAGGGCATGCCTGGCAAGCCCGGTGCGGACGGCAAGCCTGGCGTGTCGAGCTATACCCATATAGCCTATTCGAACAGCGCGGACGGAACCGTTGATTTCAGCTTGAACGAAAGCGACCGCGCCTATATAGGAATGTACGTCGATAGCGTGCAGGAAGACAGCAGCACCCCATCCAAGTACGCATGGAGCAAGATAAAGGGCGCTGACGGCGCGAACGGAACGCCCGGAAAGCCGGGAGAGGACGGAAAGACGCCGTACCTCCATATAGCATACGCTAACAGCGCAGACGGCGCGTCCGGCTTCTCGACGACGGACAGCACGGGAAAGCTGTATATAGGCCAGTACACGGACCATGCGCAAGCGGACAGCTCAACTCCGTCTATGTACGCATGGACTAAGATAAAGGGAGAGCAAGGCCCGCAGGGAGAGCCGGGAGCAAACGGGCAAGACGGAGCAGACGGAAAGACGCTGTACGGTACGTGTTCAACTGCTGCTGCGACGGCTGCGAAGGCGGTTTCCGACGTGGCGGGTTTCTCGCTGTACCCAGGAGCGGCCGTCGCCGTCACGTTCTCGCATTCCAACACGGCGAGCCTGCCGACGCTCGACGTGAACGGATCGGGCGCGAAGCGGATCATGATAAACGGAGCGAACGCTGCTTTCTGGGTTCCCGGCTCAACCGTGCCGTTCGTGTACGACGGAACCGCCTGGCAGGCGTGCAACGCGCCGATCTACGGATCGACCGCGACGATCGGCAGCCCGTCGGGCGGCAACGTGTACGTGGACGGAGACAGCGTCTCGGTGAGGCAGGGCACCACCGTGCTCGCGCGCCTCAAAGCGGGGCTCCTGGAGCTTGCGGCCAACTCTGCGAACGCGGTCATCAAGCTCTGCGGCGGCAAGGGGGCGATAGCCTACTACGCGGGCACCGACCAGCTGGCGGTCATGGCCCCAGGCTCGATCGCGCTCGCCGCCTGCCGGACGCTCTCCGACGGGACCGTGCAGCCCTACGACTCCGGCGTCTCGTGCAACAGAAGCGGCGTGCTCCTGAAGGGGGCCGTGGAGGCGTCGGGCACCTTCAGGCTCAACGGCGGCAACATGGCCGACTTCGTGGTGGCCCAGGGCACGAGCGGCATCTGGCGGTGGCGCAAGTGGGCGTCGGGGTTCGCCGAGTGCTGGGGCGCAACGTCCACGCCGACGTCCACGAACATGCAGTGGGGCGGCATGACGTACGACGGGACGATGCGCGGAGGCCACGCCCTCCCGTTCGCCCTTACGAATCTCGTGCATGCAGACGTCGTCATCGAGGACCCGGGCGGCGGAGCGTTCTGGCCCGGCGTGCACACGGTGTTCGGAGACAAAGCCCCGAAGTTCTTCGTCCTGAGCGTCGGCAACTACTCGAGAACGGTGTACCTGCACTACTACGTTACCGGAACATGGAGGTGATGGGCATGGCCGGCATGAGGATCGTCGACGAGAACGGGAACGAGATAGCCAACCCCGACCTGTCGGCCGGGACGCTGTCCCCGACCATAGTCGTCAGGAAGGGAGCCGTCCCGCCCGACGACGTGGAGAAGTTCGCGTGGGCGGACGACGACTACGAGGAGG
>NZ_DBFOSR010000069.1:0-18293 GCF_048427265.1 Paraeggerthella sp. | reverse complement strand
ATGCGAAATGGCGTTACGGCAGCAAGTTCAAGCCGGCAAGTTCTTCCTTGACGTCGGCCATGCCGTAGTAGTCCAGGCAATCCTTCGTCGGGCAGCCCAGCTTTTCGTCCCAGCCGAACTTAGCGTACGTCATTTCGAGCGCCTTGTTCCAGTCGTCGCGATCCATTTTGTCGGTGCCTTCGGTGAAGGGCTGCTTGTCGGGATCCTTGGTGAACACCCACTCGGTGATGACGTCGTGGACGTTGCGCATGTCGTTGCAGCCTATCGTGCCGTCGGGGTCCATCATGCCGCGCACCGTTGCGGCACGCTGCAGCGTCATGATGCGCGCGCCCGCTTTGTACAGGTCATCCGTGGACACCTGCTCGCCGGTGACGGCGGTGAAGAACTTGGCTTCCAGATCCAGGTCGCCGCGGTAATCGCGCGTCTTCGAGGGGCTCATGGACATGGGCCACACCCAGTTGCACAGCGTAAGCGAGTCGTGCAGCACGTCGGTCACGATGCTCCACCAAGCGAAGTTCGCCTTGTGCTCGTTCATGGGGGTGTAGTTCTTGTCGGCGTCGATGGCGTCCTCGCCGCCCCAGATCTCGGCAGCTATCTGCTTCTTTAGGTCGAAGGGCAAGCCGCAGCCCTGGAAGTTGACGGCGGAGTGGATCATGTCGTCGCGGTTGAACATCATGTTGTACACGCCGCCCACCTGGCCGAAGCATTCGATGGCGTGGTGCACGGGCCAGCCGCGGTAGTTGATCAGCGCGGAAGCCGGCTTGTCGAACCATCCCATGTCGTCCCAGCGCTTGCACCACACGATGGGGCCGTGCGCGATGTAGGACATCTCGTTGTCGCCCTTGGCAATGTGCTGCAGCACCTTCACCATCAAGCTGGGATCGTTGCTCTTGAGGCCCTCCCAGTCGAACAACGCGTATTCCTCGGGCGGCAGCACGCGCTCGAAGATGCCGGTCGCGTAGCAGTGCGCGATGTCGCGGTACAGCTGCGCGTAGTTGCACCACAAGCCCAGGTCGTCGACCGTAGAGCCCATAGCCTGGTTCCAAATTACAAAATCCTCGGAGCCGTTTTCAACGGTGGTCTTGTCTCCCAAAATCTTGATCATGTACAGGAACGGGAAGTTCGGCACGCAGGTGTTGCCCGTGATCTCGAAGCCGCCGTTGTCCTTGCTGCCGGGTACGCGCAGGTCCGAGTAACAGTGGATGGGGCAGCTGTGGCAGCCGTTCATCTTGATGGTGTACTTCTCGGCTTCAGGGCCGTCGTCCTTTACGGACTTCATGCAGCGGTAGCCCACCGTGTTCAATTCGCCGGGCTTGGGCTCGCCGGTTTCGATGGGGCCGCCTTCGGCCTGCGCCCAGTACAGACCCTTGCGCGCCGTCCAGCGGGAGCCCTTGTCGTAGTACTCGGCCCATTCCTGCTGCGTGGAGGGAACCACGTGGTTGTTGTTCGATCCCACGATATCGCGCAGCATGTAGTCGGACAGCTCCGCTACCGTTTGCGGGTCGGCTACGTTCACGCTGCCGTTGCCTTCGACCACCAGAGCCTTGATCTTCTTCGATCCCATGATGGTGCCCACGCCGGCGCCTGCCGAGTGGTTGCGCGAGTTCATGAGGCATGCGTACGGAACCAGGTTCTCGCCGGCGGGGCCGATGGTGGCCACGCATGCGCTCATGCCCTCGATGCGGTTCAGCGTTTCGGTGGTGGCGCGGGTTCCCATGCCCCAGATGAAGCTGGCGTCCTTGATTTCCACCTGGTCGTCTTTGATGTGCAGGTACACGGGCTTGCTGGAAGCGCCCTCAAGCACGATGGCGTCGTAGCCGGCCAGCTTGATCTTCGCGCCGATCATGCCGCCGCAGTGCGCATCGACCGGAAGGTGGTCGGTGGTGAAGGTGGACAAGAAGCTGATGGTGGTGCGGCCGGCCAAGGGCACGCCCGATGCCGTCAGGGGGCCAACGGCGAAGACGATCTTGGACTCGGGCGCCAAAGGATCGGTTCCTGCGGGAACTTCGTCGTAGATGATCTTGTTGGCAAGGCCCATGCCGCCGATGTAAGCCTTGTAGGGGTCGGTCGGTTGCGTCGTGATCGCGCCCGTGCTGAGGTCGACGCGGAGGATCTTACCGGCCCATCCGTACGATTTTTCGTCAGCCATGTTTGCATCTCCAAATTCTTGATAGTCGGCTCTTTGTTGTGTGAGAACCCAGGGGATGCGTGCGGAACACGGTGACAGAATTCGTCGCCGCCCAGTATGCCTTGCTCTTCTGAAGTGCGCGTACCCTGTTTGAGGGTATTTCGCAAAAATGCCCGATTAAAGCCAAAAGCACCTCAAAGAGGGTAGGGACGTTTGCGTAGGGTAGGCATACTGCAATTGTTGTGTGAACCAGGAAACGCAGAAATGCAAGGATAGCGCGGGACGGGCCTCCCTGGGCGCAAAGGAAAGCGCTCGCAGGGCGGCGAAACCACTGAAACGAGACTCACCATATATGTGAGGGGGGAGTATCAGGCTATGTCAGATACCAATCTGAACAACAACACCTCCGAGGAACAGCGCGCTCAGGCCAAGGAGCCCGCAGCGGCTGGATCCGCTGCGACGCCCGCCGCGTCCGAGGAGACTCCGAAGAAGAAAAACATCACGCGCCGCGACGTGCTGGCCATGGCCGGTTGCGGTGTAGCCGGCTTGGTGGTCGGTGGCGTGCTGGCTTCGTGGGGCGTGACGTCCGCCTCGATCGCCTCGGGGCGCATCGACATTCGCACGACGCCCACCAAGATGATCGTGACCGACCGTGCCCGCTGTTCGGGCTGCCAGCGTTGCGAGATGATGTGCACGCTGAAGAACGACGGTCGCGTGTGCCAGCACATTGCTCGCGTGCGTGTGTGGGAAAACTACAACTGGGGGGCCGGCCCCGACACCGGCGACGGCGTGTTCGGCGACGGCAACGGAGCTTGCGAGTTCACGGTGGAGCATTGCAAGCAGTGCGCCGACCCGCAGTGCATGAACTACTGCCCGGTTCACGCCATCTACTGCGACGAAGAAAGCGGCGCGCGCACGGTAGACGTCAAGAAGTGCATCGGATGCGGCATGTGCCACATGGCGTGCCCGTGGAACATGCCCGTGGTGGACTCCGAAACGGGCGTCTCGACGAAGTGCATTTCGTGCGGCCGCTGCGCCGAGCAGTGCCCCAATGGCGCCATCAAGTTCATCGACTGGGAAGACATTGCTCAGAAGGTCATCGATCAGGGCGTCGTGAGGACGGCGACCCTCGTGCAGGGATAACCCCGGTTCATCTGTTGTTGATGCGCGACAAGGGCATGATTCAAGGAGAGGAGGAAAGGCGATGATGAAAGACGAGGCCATGCTTTCGGTGCTGTCGATGTGCTTTGCGCCGGTTGAGGAAGCCGAATGGAAGCAGGCGTCGACCGGTGCCGCGTGGTCGGATTTCCTTGACGCCGCGCGTTGCGCCATGCAGGACGATCGAGCCTTCGGGGAAACTCCCAGCCCTATCGCCAATGCGCGCAGGCGTTGCCCGTTGCAGGAATTTCTTTCCGTCGGCGAGGTGAACGCCTTGTTCCGTCCTCCTACGTACCAGGAAAAGCGGGCGTTCGCGGCTCGGCATTTCGTTGGCGGGCTTCCCGAGTCGGCTTTGCCCGTCGAGTCTTTGTACCGACCTTGGACCAGCGCGGCAGGATCTTCGCCGTTCTTGCGCAATACGGGTGGATTGTACTGGGGGGATTCGGCGCTGTACATGCGCGATCTCATCGAGCGCTTGGGCTTTCAGGTGCCGCCGGAGTTTTCGGCGTGTCCCGATCATCTAGCCCTTGAGCTTGATCTTGCGGCAACGCTGCTGCGTTTTGACATGCGCGACGAAGCGCGACTGTTCCTTGTGGAACGGCTTGGCTGGCTTACGGCGTATCGGTTGCGGTTGCTGTCGCTTGAAGACGATGCGAGTTTCTACATTGGCCTGATCGACGTGCTCATGGGGATATGGGCGCAGGTTTCGCCGACGGAGATGAGCGCATGACGGGTGTCGAGCACATCGAATGCACGTGCATGCATATAGAGAGGAAACAACTATGTCAGAACACGCTATAACCAGGCGAGGCTTTCTGGCTGGGAGTGCCGGGGCGGTCGCGCTTGCGACGGCGTCCGGGTTCGTGAGCTTCGACGCGTGGCAGCAGGCTCACGCTGACGAGCCGACGAACGGGGAGACGAAGACGGTCCACACGCTGTGCAATGCTTGCTCGAGCAAGTGCGGCTTCTCCGCCTACGTCGTGAACGGGCGTTTGACGAAGCTTATCGGCGACGCCGACCATCCCTACGCCAAGGGCAAGCTGTGCGCCCGCGGCTACGGCTATTCCCAGATTGCCTATTCGAAGGATCGTCTGACCGATCCGCTCAAGAAAAACGACAAGGGTGCGTTCGAGGCCATCACGTGGGATCAAGCATACAGCGAGATCGCCGAAAAGGTGAAGGGCATCATCGCCTCCGACGGCCCTCAGGCCCTGGCCATGGTCCAGGACCCGCGCCCGTCGGGCAAGTACTACACGAAGCGCTTCATGAACGCGCTGGGTTCGGCGAACGTGTACACGCACGGCGCCGCCTGCAACCTGTCGAAGGAAGCCGGCTTCACGCAGGCTATCGGCGCGGGCAATTACTCCAGCGATGTGGCGAACTCCAAGATGACCATGTTCATCGGCCGCAGCTACGCTGACGCCATTCGCCCCAGCTCGGTGGCTTCGTTGCAGAAGGCTCATGACAAGGGCGCGCATATCGTGCTGGTGGACCCGCGCTGCAACAACTCCATCAAGTTTGCCGACGAGTGGGTGCCCATCAATCCCGGCACCGACCTTGCCCTGGTGCTTGCTATGGCAAACGTGCTGGTCACGCGAGACCTGTACGACAAGAACTACGTTGCCGAGAACACCGTGGGCTTCGATCAGTGGGCGAAAGAGCTTGAAGCGTATCCGCCTTCGTGGGCCGAAAAGGTCACGGGCATCCGCGCCGAGACGATCGATCGCTTGGCGGTGGAATTCGCCCAGGCCGCTCCTGCGGCTTCCATCGAGCCCAGCTGGCGCGGCGCGTTCGGCTGCTCGTACGTGAACTCCGGTGAGACGGCGCGCGCCATTGCGCTGTTCAACACGCTATTGGGCTGCTGGAACCAGAAGGGCGGCGCGCTGTTCACTTCGAGCGTTTCCGCTGGCGACGTGGACAAGGCGCAGTTCCCCAGCGTTCCCAAGCCCGAAGGCAAGATTGCCGGCTCCGAAGAGTATCCGCTGGCGCTTTCGGGAATGGGCACGAACCTGTTTGCGGCGCAGCAGGCCAAAGAAGGCGTGTTGAAGGGCATGTTCTTCTACAACTCGAACATGGCTGCCGGGTACTCCAACACCGCGTACCTCAACGAAGCGCTGTCCAATTTGGACCTGATGGTGGTCGTGGACGTGCAGATGTCCGAAACCGCCATGCTGGCCGACTACGTGCTGCCCGACACCAGCTACCTGGAGCGCTTGGAGCTGCCCGAGTTCATCGGCGGCAAGGTTCCGGCGGTGTCGTTGCGCGATCAGGTGCTCGACAAGATTCATCCCAATACCAAGCCGGTCGATCAGATTTTCAGCGAGCTGGCCGACGCGTGCGGCGTGGGAGAGTACTTCCAGTTCAGCGTGGACGAACTGGCTGACGCGCAGCTGAAGACCGTGGGCCTTTCGCTCGACGCGCTCAAGCGAACGGGCACGGCATACTTCCCCGAAAAGGAGTTCTCGTACGGAAACGCTCCCAAGTGGAAGACCCCCTCGGGCAAGGTTCAGTTTGCCAGCGAGGCGTGCGAGAAGGCGGGGCTGTCCGCGGTTCCCGTGTGGGTGGAGCCGGCAATCATGCCGATCGGAAACGAACTGCGTCTGATTGGCGGCAAGCAGGCTATCCACAGCCACACGCAGACGGCGAACATCGAAGACCTCATGCAGATCACGAAGGACTACGATCTGACGCGCGTTTGGATCAACGCCGACGTGGCCGACAGCCTGGGCATTGCCGATGGCGACGAGGTGGAGGTTTCGAACGATCAGCACACGGGTCGCGTTCGTGCAAAGGTGACGCAGCGCATCAATCCTACGGCGCTGTACATGCCCAGCCACTACGGCTGCTCGGTGCCCGATCAGCATACGGCGTACAACGTGGGCTTGCGCCAAATGGATTTCGTGCCCTTCCACATGGAGCCCGGATATGGGTCGGCGATGACGCAGGAAGCGGTCGTCACGGTTAAGAAGGTGGGTGCGTAATGGCTCGCTACGGAATGCTCATCAACACGAAGAAGTGCATTGGCTGCTACGCCTGCCGCGTGGCCTGCCAGCGCCAGAACGATCTGTTGCCTACGCAGCACTTCATTCGCTACGAGGAACAGGAAACGGGAACGTATCCCAACGTGGGGGTGGAGACGGTGCCGTTGCAGTGCATGCACTGCGAGGACGCTCCCTGCGTGGCGGTGTGCCCGACGGGCGCTGCGTTCATCGGCGCCGACGGCGTGGTGGGCGTTGACCACGGTCGCTGCATCGGATGCAAGTACTGCATGGCGGCGTGCCCCTACCAGGTGCGTTCGTTCAACGAGGAAACGGGAACCGTTGACAAGTGCCGCTTCTGCACGGTGTCGGCCGAGGTGACGGGCACGAAGATGTGCTCGTGCGTGGAGGCGTGCCTGACGGATGCCCGCATCTTCGGCGACTTGGACGATCCCGAGTCCAAGATATCCAAGGCCATTGTCGCGGAGGGCGCTCAGCCTATTTCCGGCGACTTGACCAAAGTCAAAGTATTCTACGTGAGGTGATGAACGATGACGTTTGAACCGATTTGGGGCTCCATCATCGCATGGTACCTGTTCCTCGCCGGTCTCGGCGGCGGCGCGTTCGTCACCTCCGCCTTCTTGGGCTGGCGTCATCCCGAAGCGGTGAACATGCGCAAGATCGGCCATATCGTGGCTCCTGTTGCGGTGGTCATCGGCTTGGTTTTGCTGATGTTCGACGCCGAGGGCGGCCTGCACAATCCGCTGCGCTTCGCGCTGCTGCTTACGAACTTCGGGTCTGTTATGACCTGGGGCGTGGTGTTCCTGGCTGGCTTCACCGTGCTTGCTCTGGTGGCGCTTTTGCTGGACATCCTGAAGAAGAACGTGCCGGTGTGGCTTGACATTGCGGGAACGGTGTTCGGCGTGGCCGTAGCCATGTACACGGGTGCCCTGCTGGGCGTGTGCAAGACGTTCCCCTTGTGGAACAACGCGCTGCTGCCTGTTTTGTTCCTGGTATCGGCTTTGTCGGCCGGTGCAGCTTCCGTGCTGCTCATCAGCATTGTGAAGCATGCCGACGAGTTCAACCGCGTGGGCGTGCTGAAGAAGTTCCACTTCTGCCTGCCCATCATCGAGTTGGTTTTGGTGGCTGCGCTGCTGTTCATCACGTCGAGCAACTCGGTTGCAGGGTGGAACTCGGTGGTCAGCTTGGTGTCCGGAGGATATGCGGCGCTGTTCTGGTTCGGCTTGGTGCTGATTGGCTTGGTGATTCCTACCGCCCTGGAGACGTGGCTGCTGTTCTTCAGCCCGAAGGAGTTCGAGGAAAGCCGCAAGGCACATTGGATCAGCTTCGGCTCCGATGCAGGCGTGCTCATAGGCGGCTTTCTGCTGCGCTACCTGGTGGTTGTTGCTGCGCTGCCCCTTACGATGGTCGTGCCTGCTCTGTAGTCCGAGGCACACGGCAAACGTGCGTGCGCGCCGCTTTCTTGGGAAGGCGGCGCGCTTTTTGTCGGGTCTGCAGGTTTGGCCCGCGCGCTGGGCGAGCGTGCGGAAGCGCTTCGGCTGACGCTGGATCCCTTGCGTTTCGGGGTTCTTCTTGGGATGGTTTCTCTTCGGAACCGCTTGGCACAATGTAAGGTTGGTTTTCTTGTATTGCTTTATAATGGGAACCTTCAAACGAAGGGAATGAGCATAAGCACTACGACGTCATACGAACGCGAATGGTCACCGGTGGGCCTTGCTTTGTCATGCGTGCTGGCCGCATTCGGCTTGTGCTTGCACGCCGACAACCAACTGCTTGCCGTGTACGCTCTCGAGGGCGTTGCGGGCCTGTTCGCATGCTCGTTTCTTATCGGGGTGGTGTCGCTTTGCATGGCGGTGCTGGTTTCGGCGCACGATGAAGAGCAACGACGCTGGTCGATAGGCATTGGCTTGTTCGCCAGCATTGTCGGCGTAGGGTTTGCCCTGCTGACGGGTCTGTTGCCTGCGGCGGTATGCGCTGCGGGATCGGGGCTGTTCCTGGGCTTTGGCCTTACCTGCCTGCTGCGCCAGTGGGGGCGTTATTACCGGCTGTTCACGCATCGCGGCGCGCTTCTGAACACGGCGCTTTCCTTTTTGGCGGCTGCATGTTGGTGGTTCGCGATGGAATTTGCCGGAACTCCCTTTCTGTTCTGCCTGGGTCTTCTTGTTCTGGCCGTTTGCGGAGGGCTGCCGCTTCTTGCGCGGGAAATCGTGCTTGCCGACGAGGTGCGCGCCGGTCTTCGCGACGACTACGTTGCGCCTAAGCCTATCTCCACCATGTCTCAGGCCATGCGCAACGGATGGGCTGCCGTGCTGGGCCTCATGTTCAACTTCTTCATGATCGGAGCGACGTTTTGGCCGTACGCGGGTGGATTGTCCGCAACGGGAATTTCCCCGAAGCCTTTGGCGTACCTGCTTGTGTTCGCACTGGTGTGGTGGGTTGTTTCTCGTACGCGTGAAATCGTCGGCGGCGCTATGGAGTCGTTCTACCGTGCGGCGCTGCCGTGTTCGGCGCTGCTTCTTCTGGCGTATCCTCTGCTGAGTTCGGTTGATGTTTTGCAGGGCTCGATCGCGCTCCAAGTGATTTCGTATCTGGGCGTGGCCGTGTTCAATATTTTGGGCCTGGTGGTGCTGTTCTGGACCGCCAAAAGCTCTGAGGTGGGCTTTTCTCGCGTGTTCGCCATGTTCTGCACAAGCTGCGCCGCAAGCGTTGCGGCGGGGATGGTTGCGTTTCAGTTGCTGGGCGACGGCGCTCAGAAAATCGCGTTGCTCATGTTGGCTGTCTACGTGGTGGTTGTCCTTCTTGCCCAGGTTAGGGCTCGCATCGTCCGGTCTATGGCGCAGTAGGTTGCGCGCCCGCCGCCGGGTGCGAAGGCATCGGCTGGCTGCCCGGTTGCCTAGTTGGGCGTGGCGCGCGGCTTCTCGCTCGGCGGCGGGTACGATCGGCCTCTTTCCTTGCGCACTCTGTGAATTCGCGGCAACGCGTATGTCTTAAATGATTGATCAGCGGTATCATAAATGCAGATGAACAGGGGCGTCGCATGCGGCGCTCGCGGTTACAAAGGAGGAGTTTTTCATGGATGCTCGCGTATACGAACTGCTGAACGACCAGATCAACAAAGAGCTGTACTCGGCGTACCTGTACCTGTCTTTCGCCGACTACTACGAAGAAGAGGGTCTGGAAGGCTTCGCCAATTGGTACGAGATTCAGGCCCAGGAAGAGCGCGATCACGCGATGATCTTCCGCAACTACCTGCATGAGAACGGCCAGAGCGTGAAGCTGCTGGCTATCGACCAGCCCGACAAGGAGTTCTCGAACTACTTGGAGCCGCTGGAGGCTGCTCTCGAGCACGAGAAGTACGTGACCAGCCTTATCAACGACATCTACAGCGCTGCTGCCGATGCGAAGGACTACCGCACGATGAAGTTCCTCGATTGGTTCATCGAGGAACAGCAGGAGGAAGAGGACAACGCCGACAAGATGATCACGCGCATGAAGCTGTTCGGCTCGGATGCCAAGGCTCTCTACGACCTGGATCAGGAAAACGCCGCGCGCGTCTACACCACGCCGTCGCCGCTGGCTAACGCATAGCCGCAAGCGATCTGCCTTTGCTTGTTGGACGCCCCCGCTTCGCCGGGGGCGTTTTTTCGTTCTGCATCCCGGGTGCCGAGGGCGGGCTTCATACGGCTTGGATGGCGGGCTTCGATCGCTTTTTCCGAGCCTTTCGCTTCTCTTTGCCGACCTTGCTGCCGAGTTCAAAAATGAATAAAATCCCCGTCTTTTTGTATATGAGTAGCAAGGTCCTCTTGATGACGGGCAAAGGTCCGTTAGGTAACAATTTCGTTGTTCACCTGCACAAAAACCCTGGAAAGGGTTCGCTTTTAGGGTAAAAGAGAGTACAATCGCGGTGTCCGACAGTTGAATAGAAACGCAATACGAACGATAAGACTATCTTCGCCAAGTAAACAGTCTCGTGCGGTTATTATTGCGGACATCGTGAAAGCGATGGGCTAGTAGGAAAAGCAGCAAAAGCCAAGCGATACTGTCGGTATTCCTTTCGATGAGGCCGGGGCGCAACCCCCGGCCTCATTACGTATTCCCCTGTTCGCGGCTCTCGAAAGCAAAGCGTTACGGTTTGCTTTCCGATCGTCCAGCCCTCGGAAGCCCCACAATCGTGTGCCAAATAGGTAGAGGGGGTTTTCTGGGTATGCGGTAAGGTGTACGGTAATGGTTCTGCGAAATGATCGAAAGGAAGTACAAGTTGCAACAGGCTTTGCTTTGGGCCGCCGCCGGTACCGGATTCACGTTTCTCATGACCACGTTGGGCGCTGCTTCGGTTTTCCTGTTCCGAAAGCGCGACAGCCTGCTGTTCCAGCGCATCTTCTTGGGGTTCGCCGCGGGCGTTATGATCGCGGCTTCAGTGTGGTCGCTGCTCATTCCGGCTATCGAGCGCGCTGAGGAAGCGGGCCAGATCGGATGGATCCCCGCAGCTGGCGGATTCGCTTTGGGCGTGGCGTTTCTTATGGCGCTGCATCAACTGCTGCCGCATTTGCATCCAGGAGATAGCAAGCCCGAAGGCTTGCCCAGCAAATGGAATCGACCCACGCTGCTGTTCACGGCGGTAACCTTGCATAACATTCCCGAAGGCATGAGCGTGGGCTTGCTGTTTGCTATGGCGGCGCAAAACGGCGGCGATCCTGCAATGTTCGGCATGGCCGTAGCGCTGGCTATTGGCATCGGTATCCAAAACGTGCCCGAAGGGGCGGCCGTGGCGCTGCCTATGCTGCAAGAGGGAATGAGCGCGCCGAAGGCGTTTGCGCTGGGTACGTTGTCGGGTCTGGCCGAACCCGTATTCGGCATTCTCGTGGTGCTTTTCGCGGGGCTTATCTCGCCGTACATGCCGTGGATGCTGGCGTTCTCGGCTGGCGCCATGATGTACGTTGTGGTGGAGGAACTCATACCCGAGGCGCATCTGGGCGACCACTCCAACGCCGGCACCCTTGGCGTGATGGCCGGCTTCTTGGTCATGATGGTCTTGGACGTGGCGCTGGGGTAAGGCGCTGCGAACAGGCATGAAAAAGCCCGCAAGCAAAGCGGGCTTTTTCATGTGCGAATCTCGAACAAGGTTGCGCTACTGCGCCGGAGGGGTGGGAGGCTGCTGCTGGTTTCCGGGCTGCTGTGCGTAACCGTACACGGGCTGCGCCTGGCCGTAGGGCACCATGGGCGCGCGCCTCAGCTTGTTGATGTACACGGCGGATACGATAAGCAGCACCATGGTAATAAGGTTGCCGCACAAAAACGAGAATACGGCGCCTGCGATGGCCCAGCCGAAAGCTCCGCCCAGTTTGTCCACGTTGTTGTAGTTGCGCATTCCCAGGATTGCCGCCACCAACGGAACGATGGAGCAGATTATCAACCAGCCCATGAACATGCCGAGAACGCCCAGGCTCAGCATGGCTAGGACAACGACCTCGTCGCCGCTCAGAGAGTCCGCGCTTATCCCCGAGCCGTTGTCGATCTCGATAGCAGCGGAACTCGCGACGCTTGGATCGCTGAGCGCTACGCCGCCGATGCCCAGAAAGATCATGACCAGCAAGGAGCCGGCAACGGCAAGTATGGACAGAATCAAGACGGCAATGCTCAGCCCACGAACTACTTTCGCATCAGAGTTAGGCATGGCAATTTCCTTTCGAACGGTGTACGGTACACGCGTATGTACTATGCTTGCTATTGTACGCTAGGCGGCAAGCCTGCTGCGCTCGGGGCGCGGTAACGGTTCAGTCAAAAGAAAGTTGGTCATGGTCATGGAGAACTTTGAATTCGTGTCGCCGACTCATTTCGTATTCGGCAAAGACGCAGAACTGCAGGTGGGGACAAAGTTGGCCGAACGTGGCGCCCGAAAGGTGCTGCTGCATTTCGGCGGCAAAAGCGCTTTGGCCAGCGGCTTGATCGATCGCGTCAAAGAGTCTTTGGAGGCGCACGGCATCGAGCACGTGACGTTGGGGGGCGTTCGTCCCAACCCTGAAATCACGTTGGTGCGCGAAGGCGTAGCGCTATGCAAGCAGCACGAGGTGGATTGGGTACTGGCTGTGGGCGGCGGGTCGGTTGTTGACTCGGCGAAGGCGATCGCGGTGGGCGCGCGCTACGAAGGCGACGTGTGGGATTTCTTCGAGTCGAAGCGGCCGACGAACGACGTGCTGCCCATTGCCGTGGTGCTGACCATTCCGGCGGCTGGCAGCGAGGCGTCGAAGAACACGGTGGTCTCGAACGATGCGTTGCAAATGAAAACAGGGTATGCGAACAACGCGCAGCGCCCGAAGCTTGCGTTCATGAACCCCGAGCTCACGTTCACCTTGCCGCCGTTCCAGACGGCTGCCGGCTGCACCGATATGTTCTGCCACTTGCTCGAGCGCTTCTTCGACGACGTGGGCGCGGTTCCGGTGACGGACAATCTGTGCTTGTCGCTTATGAAGACGGTGCGCGCCGAGGCTCCGCGTGTTCTGGCCGATCCCGACAATTACGATGCGCGTGCAAACGTCATGTGGGCGGGCATGCTGTGCCATCAGGGTTTGGCGGGCGTTGGTCGGCATGAGGACTGGGCAACGCACGGCTTGGAGCACGAGCTTTCCGCACTGTATCCGGAGATTACCCACGGCGCGGGCTTGGCCGTCATGTTCCCGGCTTGGATGGAATTCGTGTACGACGCGAACCCGGCTCGCTTCGCCTACTACGGGCGCGAGGTGTTCGGGCTGGCTCCCACGGGAGATGTGGCCGCCGACGCTCTGTCGGCTATCGACGAAACCCGTTCGTTCTTCGCGTCGTTGGGCATGCCGATGACCTTGGACGAGCTGGGCGTTGAAGAAGCCGATATCGATAAGCTGATTCCCACGCTCAAAGAGAACAAGGGCGAGCCGTTCGGCAGCTTCAAGAAGCTGAGCATGGACGACGCAAAGGCCGTCTATCGCATCGCTTTTGCATCGGGCGACGAATAGCATGTGATTGTCGGGGGCCGCATGCGGCCCCCGACTTACATGAAGCAGCTGGCTACGATCACGATGGCGGTTGTGAGCAGGCCCGCCACCGCGATGGCCACGCCGCTCATGGCGCCTTCGAGCTCTCCCATTTCGATAGCTTTGGTGGTGCCAACGGCGTGTGCGCAGGTTCCGATGGCCACGCCGCGTGCCACGCGGTTGCGCACGCGGAACACGCGCGTCATGAGCGGCGCGAATATGGCTCCCAGAACGCCGGTTACGATAACGGCCGCCACCGTGATGGAAGTGATGCCTCCAAGCTGCTGGGAAACGGCGATGGCGATGGGCGTGGTGACCGACTTGGGAACGAACGAAAGCGCCATGTCGTCGCCCAAACCGAGCAGTTTGCACAACCCGTACGCGCTGACCATGGAAACGATGGAACCTACCAAGCAGCCGGCGAAAATAGGTGCGAAGTGCTTCTTCAGGATCTGGCGCTGCTGGTATACCGAATATGCCAGCGCTACGGTTGCGGGTCCCAGCAAGAACGAGATCACCCGGACGCTTTCCTCGTAGGATTCCAGAGGAATGCGAAAGATGCTCAGCACGGCGATGACGAATACCACCGTGACCAGGAGGGGATTGAGAAGCGGGGAGTTAACGCGGCGGTACAGCAGGACCGAAAGCTTGAACGTCGCAACGGAAAGCACGGTGCCCACAATAAGCGTGAGAATAAGCGGCGCCATGCTCTACCTCTTTTCCCATCGATCCATCAGGCGCGATACGAACACCACGGTTCCTGACGTAGCCAAAAACACCAGCACGGTTGTTGCTACGCAGACCAGGGCAAACTTCGCCACGTTTCCTTCCAGCAGAGAAACGCACCCCATGATGGCAACTCCGGCGGGAATGAAGAACAGCGACATGTTGTCGATAAGGCACGTGCACGCATCGCCGACATGCCGCGTTTTCAGGAGGCCCGTTCCCAAAAGCGCCAGCAGCAGCACCATGCCCACGATGTTTCCAGGCAGGGTGATGGGAAGTACCGAGGCGAGCGCGCAGCCTGCGGCGTACACGCCCAGAAGCAAGACGAGTTGGGCGAGAATTTTCGCGATGCGCTTTGCGGCGGCGCCGGTTTTCGATCGCCATGATGCGGCGTTTTTCGGGGACGTAGACGCGTGTCCCGAGGCGTCGCGAGAGACGCCTTCGATGTGCTCCATGGTTCGGATCCTCACGTGATGTGCGGATCCGATGCCCGCGCGCGACGACGACGTGCGGCGCCCGCGGGCATCGGATCAATGCGAAGCGGCTAGTTCCTGTCCATCATAAAGCGAAATGCTCGGTTGTCCATGGAGGCTTTCTGGAGATAGAAAAACGATCCCTTTCGCACAAGGCGATCGGGACCGTCGGGCAGCGTCGAAAGACGCGGTGCTTGCGGGCGCTTGGCGTTCTAGTCGTCGGCTCCTACCAGGGAGTTCATGATTCCCGACACGATGCTGATCACGATGGATGCCACGAACGCGCTGCCGAAGGTGGCAATGGCGAACCCAACTTGGAAGATGCCGTTTGCAAGCCATGCGGCTACGTACAGCAAAAACGTGTTTACGATCAGATAGAAGATGCCCAGCGTGATGACGGTGATGGGAAGGCTCAGCACCTGCATGAGCGGTTTGATGCTGATGTTGACAAGCGCCAACATCAAGCCGAAGATGGCGATTCCCACCCATGCCTCGTTGCCGCCGATGATCTCGATGCCGGGAACCAGCCATACGGCCACGCCGACGGCGATAGCGGTGACCAGCCAGCGGATGATGAAGTTCATGGGAAGTCCTTTCACGTACGGTGTCTCGCAGACTACTATACCGTGCGTCGCTGAATGCTTCTTAAAAGAGTTATAGATCCGTTACCGCTTACGCTGGCGTTGTCCTTCGGTTTTGAGCGGGCTTATCTGCACGCAGGCCCGGCATGCTCATGCCGGGCCTGCGTATCAAGCGAGCGTTGGGTTAGAAGCGCAGCGACAGGCAGCTCAGGCCGCCGTCCAGCTTGCGGTACTCGGACGTGTCGACAGTCAGCGTCTGGTAGCCCGCGTCCTGCACGGCTGCCAAAACGGTCGGGTAGCCCTCGGGCACGATGACCGTGCCGTTCACCCAGATGCAGTTGGCGGCGTAGGCCTCGTCCTCGGGAATCTGGATCTTGTTGTACTGAGCGAAGTCGGGCTTCGTCACGAATTCGCCGGACACCAGCATGTTGTTGTCCTCGAGGTAGTTCACGCCCGTCTTCAGGTGCAGGACGAATTCCAGCGGCACTTCGGAGCCTTCGAGGCCCCAGCCTTCCAGGATCTCGAAGAACTGGCGGATGCCCTCTTCATTGGTGCGAGCGGAGCGTCCCACGTAGAAGTGGTCGCCCACCATCATGACGTCGCCGCCGTCCAGCGTGCCCGGGGCAACGATGTGCTTCACGTGCTCGTCATCGAAGAACTGGCGAACAGCGGGCTCGATCTCGTCTTTCTCGCCGTTGCGGCTGGCGGCGCCAGGGTTCGCGATGATGGCGCCCTTGCGCGTGATGACCGCCGGGTCCTCGACGAAGCAGGAGTCGGGGAACTGCTCGAGCGCGGGCAGGACGGTTACCTCGACGCCGCATTCCTTCAGGGCCGCAATGTAGTCGTCATGCTGCTTGCAGGCCAGCTCGTAGTCGGGCTTGCCCAGCTCGGGTGCGGAGGTGATGCCTTCGACCATCGATTTGGCGGGGCGGCGGACGATGACGTTCGTGAACTTGGTCATTGCGAATCCTTTCGCGCGGTTCGGTGCTGCCGGTATTCCTTATGGTGCAAACTGTAGCTTGGATATTGTATACAATCAAGGCGTATAAGGAAAAAGTTACCGCCCGGACACGACGCCTTGGCAACGCGCTCGGACGGCATGACGGTGCAAAGCCCGGTCGATCTTGGGGAAAGCAAGCGAGCACGCGTGAAGCGGGCGTGCGTGAAAAAGGTCGCCACCCCGGCGTTTGCGCCTGGCTGTTTTCGGGAATGTCTAAGGGCTCGTTTGCCCTGTTCTTCGCAGAGGGCAGGGTTGCGCGTATGATATATTGGTATGCAGTGCAGCAGCGTGACAGGCGGATTACATGACAAACGAGTACCGGTCGCTGAAGGGCCATGTGTACGACTACATCGTTGATCTTATTGACGGCGGTGCGCTGGCCGACGACCACAAAATCAGCGAGCAGCAGATATGCGAGGCGCTAGGCGTGAGCCGTACGCCGGTGCGCGAGGCGCTCATTCAGCTTGCCTCCGACGGTTATCTTGAAAACGTTCCGCGCAAGGGGTTTTACGTGAAAAGCGTGACCGAGGACAGCGCTCGGGAGATTGTCGAGGTCATCGGGCCTTTAGACGGGCGGGCGGCTCTGCTTGCGGTGGACCGCATGACCGACGAGGACCTTGCCCAACTGCAGTTTCTGCACGGTTCGATGGAGCTGGCCATCGAGAAGCGCCTGTATAAAAAATACGACGATCTTCAGCGCGACTTTCACGCCTGCTATATGGAGAAGTGCGGAAACGCTCGCTTGGTGGAGCTTATCCGGCAGTTGAACCGCTGCTTCATGAAGCGCGAGTACGCCCGCGTTGCCGAATCCGATTTGGACGGCCTTTTGCGGCAGGCAAACGACGAGCATGCCGAAATCGTGCGCTTGTTCGAAAGCCGCGACGGTGCGCGCCTGCAACGCTATATCCGCGATGTTCATTGGAGTGACGACAATGCAAAATTCCTCGTTTGGCAGTAAGGGCGCATGCGCAAGCGTGTTGGAAGATGCCGTGCCGCATCCCGAATGCCCCGTTGAGCGCCAGTGCGGTGCGTGCCAGCATATCAGCGTGGCGTACGCCGATCAGCTTGCTGCCAAAGATGCGCAGGTTGCGAAGCTGTTCGCGCAGGTGGCCGATCCGTCTGCGCTTCTGCCTATTTTGGGAATGGAAGACCCCTATTACTACCGCAATAAGGTGGCGTCTCCGTACGCGCCCGGTCGCAAGCTCCCTGCGCCGGGCGGCAAGGGAAAAGCCGATCGCTCGAAGGAAGGTCGAGGCAAGAGCGGCAAAGGCGGCAAGAACGGCAAGGGCGCAGCTCCCCGGCGCGAGATCTTGTGCGGCATGTATGCCGCAGGTACGCATCGCATCGTTTCCACCGATGCCTGCCTGCTGGAAAACCAGCAGGCCAAACGCATTATCCGGGCCATTCGCGATCTTATGCCGCGCTACGGCATAACGCCTTACGACGAAGACAAAGGGGTGGGGTTTTTGCGCCATGCCATTGTGCGCGTGGGGCATACAAGCGAAGAGGTGCTGGTTACGCTGGTAACGAACGGGCGGGAGTTCCCGGCGTCGCGGAATTTCTGCCGCGATTTGGTCAAGCGCTGCCCCGGCGTCACGACGGTCGTGCAGAACGTCAACGAGCGTCAGACGAATGTCATCTTGGGGCAGCGCGAGCAAACGCTCTATGGCCCCGGCTTCATATTGGATAAGCTGTGCGGACTGAGCTTCCGTATTTCTTCGCAGTCGTTTTACCAGGTCAACGCAGTTCAGACTGAAGTTTTGTACCGCCGTGCCATCGAGCTGGCCGAATTCACCGGCAGCGAGAGCGCCATCGACGCCTACTGCGGCACGGGCACCATTGGTTTGGTGGCGGCAAAGCACGGCGCCGCGCAGGTGACGGGCGTGGACAGCGTGGCTTCGGCCATTCGCGACGCGCGCGAGAACGCCCGGCACAACGGGGTGGAAAACGCCCGGTTCGTGGTGGGCGACGCGGGCGATTTCATGCGCGAGCAGGCGGCTGACGGCCAGCGCGTAGACGTGCTGCTGATGGATCCGCCGCGCGCCGGCGCGAGCGAGGAATTCTTGCACGCTGCCGTGGCGCTTGCCCCGAAACGCATGGTTTACATTTCCTGCAACCCTACAACTCAAGTGCGTGACCTGGCGTTTCTACGTGACCGAGGCTTTACGGTCAAGGTTGTTCAGCCGGTTGACATGTTCCCCCATACCGATCACATCGAGAC
>NZ_DBFOSR010000068.1:0-29666 GCF_048427265.1 Paraeggerthella sp. | reverse complement strand
GTTGGTGCCCTCCTCGACCATGTCGACGATGTTCTTGGCGGTGTCCTTGACCAGCTGGAGCTGCTCCTGGGGCGTGTTGCCCAGGGCGTTGCCGCCCAGCGCGATGACAACGGACTTGCCGTCACCCTTCTGATAAGGCATAGCTTCTCTCTTTCTTTCGATAACGAAAACACAGGCCGACAGCCGAAAGAGCTCGGCATCGAAAGCATACGAACCGCAGCGTCCCATGAAAAGACATAAAGGGGTTTATGCAAGCGAACAGCGGCGGCAAGCCGAGCGCTCCTGCCCGTAAACCGAATTAAACCCCGCAGGTGAAACGCCGGTTTTCGGCAAAACCGACCGTCCTTCTTCTTGCTCCTACCCCTCTTTCGGCATTCGATTCGATGCATGCACACATCTCCCTCGGCAGATCCGTCCGGATGCGATCGGATCTTCATTCTCTATCGCATCCGGGAAATCAGAAGCCAGCTACACTTGATTGACTAGTTTGAAAACCTTCTCTTTTTCCCCTCTGAGAAAATGAACGATGTTCTCGCAGCTCAAACGCTCAAGATCTTCAATAGCCGTGGTTGAATAGAACGCAGAATGCGGCGTGATGACAACGTTGTCTCGACCAACCAGCTTATTGGATGCCAAATCGGGCGTTTCGTCATACAGAACGTCGGCACCGAACGCGCGTACTCGTCCTTCATCAAGAGCCTCGACAAGAGCGTCTTCGTCCACGCACAAACCGCGGCCAAGGTTGATGAACAAAGGCTTGCGAACCATGCGGGCAAACGCCGCAGCATCGAAATAGCGTTCGTTGTCGTCGGTCAAGCACATGTGGTTCACGATAATGTCAGACTCCGCAAGTAGTTCGTTCTTGTCGACCTGCGTCACCCCTCGCTCAACAAAATCCGCATTGGGCGCATAAGGATCGCATGCGATTATCCTTTTCACCAGTCCCGATGCCTTCTCGGCCGTGCATTTCCCTATTTTTCCAAACCCAACGATGCCAAGCACCTGATCCTCGAGACGAGGCCACTGAGGCGCTGCCGCATAATCCCATTTATGACGTTCGTCAATTTCCTTTTGGTAGAACTTGAAGTGCTTGTTGAGCGCACTCATGTAAGCGATGGCGCTCTCCGAAACGTCCCATGTACAATACTCGCCCACAGGGCACACTCCAATGCCGCGCTTGGTCGCCTCGTCCAAATCAACTTGATCGAACCCCGTCGAATTCAACGACACCACCTTGAGTCGAGAAGCATGATCCATGGCCTCGGCATCCACCGGAACGAATGCCGTAAGCAGCGCGTCAGCATCAGCTAAATGCTCGTAGAATTCGCCACGCTTGCCGTCTTCGTACTCGTACACCTCAACATCTACATCAGAGCCAAGACCCGTCTTCAGCGTTTCAATTTCCAAGGTATGATCAGGCATCATGCAATCTGGATGATCGCAAATCAGAACTTTCATAAATGCTCCGCCTTCCTGAACGACGCCATTACGGACGCTCGATGGGCTGCGTGAGGCAGTGGGGGCCGCCACCCGCATGGAGGATCTGGTCGAGCGGCACGTCGATCACGTCCAGGCCCAATGCGCGCATCTTGTCGTTGATGTGCTTGTTCTTCTCGATGGCGATGACCTTGCCGTCGCCGATGCACTGCACGTTGCAGCCGTGCTTGTACATGTCCTCGCTAGCCACGGGGATCAGCTCGAAGTTGCGGCGCTTGAGCATCTGCAAGAAGTTGTAGGGAAGCTGGTCGATGCAGGCCAGCGCCACCTGTGGGGCCACGATGTTGAAGATCATATCGAGGTGCAGGTTGTCCGGCGGACACGGCACGCCCACTACGGTGTAGCCAAGCTTCTGCAGTTGATCGCGCAGATTATCGACGCCAGCCTGGTCAGTGCGGTCCACCTGGCCCCACGCCAGCGTGTGCTCGTCGATCATCCAGAAGTCGCCGCCCTCCATGCAGCCCGCGTTCACGCGCGCCACGATGGGAACACCCATCTCCTTGAGCTTGTTCTCGTACGCCACGGCCTCGACCTGGCGAACCGGATGACGGAAGTGGCCGATCACAGCGCCTTCCTTGATCATGCAGCCGTAGTCGCGGGCGAACGTCATCACCTCGAACTCGGGACGCGCTTCCACTTCCACGACCTCGATGCCGTTGGCTTTGTAGGCATCCACGAGCATCTGCCACTCGGCCACCATGACGTCGTTCTTCTCTTGGTCGCCCTTCTTCATCCACTCGGCGGTGATCACATTGATGCCGTTGAACTGGTAGTAGCGCGGCGAGCACATCATCACTTTCTTTAGGGGATTCGTCGCGTTGGACACGTACACTTTCTCTTCAGCCATGGGAGGCTCCTTTCGTTGGTATGTTCGCGAAGATCGTCTGGGAACCGGAGCACGCGAGGTGCCCCGGGAAAGCGGAGGATTACAACATCACGGCCACAGTAAGGAACACGCAGCACACGAAGAACAGGAAGCCCACGATGGGCGCGGCTTTCTTCACCCAATCGCCGTAGCTCATATGGGCGGCCGAAGTGCAGGTCATCACCACGATCGAAGTAGGCGAGATCATCTTGGCCAAACCGAGCGCCATGCAGTAGATGGTCACCATGATGGCTACGTCCACGCCGGCGAACTGCGAGAGCGCCGCCATGATGCCCATGGTCGCAGCCGCCAAACCCGTTGACGACGGGATGAGGCATGCGATGAGAAAGTAGCAAATCAGCGCTACGATCACGAACGCAACGGGAGGCAGGGCCGACAGCGTGTTCTCGCACATGTGCAGGATGGTGGGCGTGATCTGGCCGCCGTCCATCACCACCTGGATGCCTCGCGCCAGCGGCACGACGAACGCGGTGGAAACCAGACCGGCAGCACCCTTGATCAGCGTGTCGATGATCTTGTCGGCTTTGTAGCGCATGACGATGCCGGCGAGCAGCGTCATCACCATCACGAGCATGGCGATCTCGGGGAAATACCACGAACCGAACGGCGTGATATCGCTTCCTAGCACCTCGCGCAGCACCGGCGTGACCCCGATCCACGCGACGAACTGCTCGAAGAACGTCCAATCCGGGTTGATGGACGTCCACGGCACGCACCCTACTACCATGATGGCGAACGTGAGGACAAAGATGGCCAGCACGCCTTTCTGACGGCCCGACAGATCCAAGTTCTCGTTGGTAGAAACCGGGAACTCGATGAGGTCGAGCTTCCGGCGGAAGAACTGGACCGATTTCTCAGGGTGCGCCTTCACTTTGTCGGCATAGCGGTTGATAATGAGGATTACAAGCGCAGTAAACACTACGAGCATCAGCACGCGCATGCCCATGCCGTCGCCGGCCGAGATACCCGCGATGCCCGACGCTATACCCGTAGCGAACGGGTTCACCGTCGAGGCCAAACAGCCGGCTTGCGTGCCCAGCACCACGATCATGATGGCCACTACGGTGTCGAGCCCGAGCGCCAGGATCACCGGCACGAACATGAGGAAGTACACGATGCCTTCCTCGTAGGCACCTTCCAAGGTACCGAGGAACGACATAAGGCACACGAGGATACCGATGAGCAGGTGCATGTTGTTCTGGTTCTTCATGGTGATGCGCTTGAGCGCCGTCTTCACCGCACCGGTCTCCTCCATCATCTCGAGGAAGCTGCCGAACAAGAGGATGGTGAGCGAGATGGCGATGGCGCCGCTGATGGCACCCGAACCCAGCATGCCCGTGATGGGTGCCATGAGCACGTCCCACAATCCCTGGGGGTTCGACTCGACGATGTGGTATGTCCCCGAAATAGCATCGCCGTTGGCGTTCAGTTCGTACGCGCCGCCCGGCACGAACCAACTGAGCACGGCGATAAAGCAGATGACCCCGAACAAGATGACGTACGTGTTCGGCATCTTGAATTTCTTCTTGCCCTTCGCGGGCTCATTGTCTGACATGGAAGCTCCTATCTTCGACGCTTCCGGCGTATCAGGGCGCAGCCCCAAGGGTGCCGCCGAAGCGAATCCTTGCAGGCCGCGCTGCCGTGGGGCCCTGCGCAGAACCCCACGGCGTGCCGGGATGCCGTATTAGACGCGGGGAATGTACAGGTCGCCCAGAGTTGCCGCCATGATGGCCTTGATGGTATGCATGCGATTCTCGGCCTGCTGGAACTGGCGTCCATGATCGGAATAGAACACCTCGTCGGTAACTTCCATTTCTTTGACGCCGAAGCGCTCGGCTATATCGGCAGCGTATTCGGTATCGGCGTTGTGGAAGGCCGGCAAGCAATGCAGAAAAATGTAGTCGGGATTCTTCACGTGCGACAACAGGCTGGCATTCACCTGGTAGGGAGACATGAGCTTCACGCGCTCGGCGAACTGAGACTCTTCGCCCATGGCCGCCCACACGTTCGTGTAGATGGCATCCGCGTTCTCCACGGCCTCAATCGGGTCATTCGTTACGGTGATAGTGGCCCCGCTTTCGGCAGCGAAAGCCCGGGCCAATTCAACGATGGCCGGGTCGGGTTCGAGCTCGGCCGGCGTGGCATTATAATAATTCACACCCAAGATAGCACTTGTGATCATAAGGGAGTTCTGCACGTTGTTGCGCCCTTGGCCGCAGTAGGCCAGCGTAAGACCCTCCAACTTGCCGAAGTTTTCCTTCATAGTCATGAAGTCAGCCAGCATCTGCGTGGGGTGCTCTTTGTCGGTGAGGCCATTCCATACCGGCACGCCGCTGTACTTTGCAAGGTCTTCGACATGCTCCTGCGCGAAGCCGCGAAACTCGATGCCGTCGAACATGCTACCCAGTACGAGCGCGGTGTCGCGCACCGTTTCCTTCTTGCCCAGCTGAATATCGTTCTTTCCCAGATATTCAGGGTGCGCACCCAAGTCGATACACGCAGTAGTGAACGCAGCGCGAGTGCGGGTGGATGTCTTCTCGAACAGAAGCGCAATGTTCTTGCCCGCCAGATAATGATGCTCGACATTGCGCTGCTTCAAATCCTTGAGATGCTCGGCGAATCCGATGAGATACATCAGCTCGTCTTTCGTGTAGTCCCTCGTGGAGAGGAGGCTGCGTCCTTGGAATACCGACTTAGTCATGTAGTGCTCCTTTCGTTGGATGCCTCTGCGTCCCAATCCCCGACGGACGTCGCACCCGATTGGCACGACCCCTCCTGGCAGGCCAGGTACTGCATGCATCATACGAAGCGGTGGAGCAACCTCCCACTGGACGAAAGGACAAAACTGGAACCAACTGCTTTGTTCGTCTGAACAAACAATTCTGAACAGCAAAAATCTAGGATGGGGTACAAGGCGGGTTCTTCCAAAGAAGCGGAGGTCGCACATGGCTCTTTCGTCTATCGACTACGTCATCATCGCGCTGTACTTTGTCGCCATCGTGACCATCGGCTTCGTAGCCGCACGATTCACGAAAACCCAAGAAGATTATCTGGTTGCAGGCAGACGACTATCGTTTCCCCTGTTTTTTGGATGCATGGCGGCGCTTACGTTAGGAGGCGGATCCACTATCGGCAGCGCCCAACTGGGCTACCAGTTCGGATTCGGCGGCATATGGCTCAACCTGAGCATTGGATTCGGATTGATCGTCGCAGGCTTTCTCGTAACAAGCAAGCTGTCAAAATTACGTGCGCTCAGCGTGAACGAAGTAGTGGAAAGCAGCTACGGGCCCACAGCCCGCGTATTCAGCTCCGTCCTCACCCTCATATACACGCTCACCCTCAGCGTAGTCCAAGTCATATCCATAGGCACGATCATCAACGGAACCATTGGGCTCGATCCTACGTTGTCGATGGCGCTAGGCGGCGGCATCGTAATACTGTACACATTCGTAGGAGGAATGT
Organism: Paraeggerthella sp.; assembly: GCF_048427265.1. Lineage (NCBI taxonomy): Bacteria > Bacillati > Actinomycetota > Coriobacteriia > Eggerthellales > Eggerthellaceae > Paraeggerthella > Paraeggerthella sp. Next base: position 23,821 of record NZ_DBFOSR010000068.1, on the reverse strand, counting down.
GGTCGGTCACCATGACCGATATCGTGCAGTTCGTTGTGAAGACCATTGGCATTCTCATCCTTGCACCTCTTTTCTGCATCTCAGCCGCCGGAGGCTGGGATGCGCTGGTAAGCAAGGTGCCCGAAGCGTACCTTTCAGTGGGAAGCATGGGGTTCGACAAAAGCTTCTCCTATATCGTGTTATACGTTCCCGGGCTTATCATCGGCCAAGACATCTGGCAACGCATATTCACTGCAAAAGACGAAAAAGTATCGAAGCGGGGCACAATCGGAGCCGGCCTTTACAGCATCATGTACGCGTTCGCCACGGTGATCGTCGGCATGAGCGTAGCAGTACTTCTGCCCCATCTGGACAATCCTCAGAACGCATTCGTAACCGGAATTTCCACATTTCTGCCCGTAGGGATCCGCGGACTTGTTTTGGCAGCTGCCATGGCCGCCACGATGTCGGTTTCTAGCGGCACGATCCTCGCATCGTCCACTATCCTGTACAACGACCTGTACGTACGCTTCGGCGGAAAGCGATCCCGTCATCTGCGGGAAGTTACGGCAACTCGCCTATCCGCCCTCATCATAGGCATCATCGTAATGATCTGCTCCCTATGGATAAACGATGTTCTCGTTGGAATCGATATCTGCTACGGATACCTATCGGGATGCGTGTTCGTGCCTCTCGTGGCAAGCTTCGTATTGAAGCGATTCAGCCCGAGGGCAGGTCTATACGCATTGGGGGTAAGCTCGGTCGCAGTTACCGTGAGCTTCCTGACGGTGGGAACGGCAAGCTCCATTCCCATTGTAGCCGGAATGGGGTCGGGCCTGATTGTTTACACAATCGCCAACGCCGTCAGCAAGAAAAAAATCCCCTCCCCATTGCACGAAAGACTTCCCGAAAACATCAAGAACGGCGCCGACCGACTAAAATAAGAAATCAAACAGAATCTCTTTCGGGAAGAAACACAAGATCGAGCAAACCGACGAACGCTTTATCGTCCTCATGAGGAATGCCCAGCACAGCTTTCATTTTCCGCATGCGGTAACGTATCGTATTGGGATGCTGGTGCAGTTCCTCCGCTATCGTCTTGACATCTCCATGCCGCATCACCAACGCTTCGGCCGTGTGAACAAGCTCGGTTCCGTGCTTCTTATCGTAATCGGAAAGCATGGCTCGATACAACGCGCTTGCGCTCATAAACAAACGATCGTAGCGCACGGCATGAGCAAACGCTGCGACATGCAGCTCCGACCAGCGAATCAGATGCTGGCCGCAGCGACGTGCGCTATCCGCAGCTGCGAGCGCTTGACGGATGCCAACATCCCCGTCGCCCAAATGAACCGCTTCGCCTACGCCAACATGCAACCCCTCTTCCAGTCCGGTCATTGAAAGACATCGCTTTTCGGCGGCCAACCGCTCCTCGTCGCCCACGAAACCGTAGGATACGAAAGCAAGAATATGATCGTGGTAGCGACATGCGCCCACAGATTCCACTGCATAGCATTCCGCTTTCACCGCGTCCAGCGACGAGGACACCGAGTCGAGCATGGCGTAAAACGAGCAGGTGTCACCCGCACGCAGGGCAAAAGCGAAGCACTGAAGCATAGAGCCGGTCGTGCCGACGATAGCGCTCAACCTTGTACGGATGCGATCGTCATCGTGGGCCGCAAGCAGCTCATCCAAAGCCCTTCCTTTGTCCAGCTCCGCCCGATCCCTTCGAATCAGGTCAAGCGATTGGTACGCCACCGTCTCATGGTAGGCACCATCGTACAAATAGACGGGGACGCCGCGCTCCTCGCTCTCCTTGCGGACAGCGTCGCTGATGGGAGGGTCGTACACTGTCTTGATCGCAATAGCGGCAACATCTCTGCGCAGCATAGCCAAGAGCGATTTTTCTGCAAGCTCAGGATTGCCATATGCGAAACCAAGATTCGTGAGGATGAGTTCTCCCGGAACGTAAACCCTGTAGTCGTTGTAATCGGGAGGGCAGTCCAGAATGCCGACATTGCGAACCTCCCGCTGCTGGGACCCTTCACAAGGCGCAATCAGATCTACGCTCTTGAACGCTGGCAACGCAACGATGTCCGCAACGGTAACCAAGAATCCTCCGCCTCACCCGCACGAGAAGTGACTATCAAGAAGATACGATGGCTCGCATGATACCGCATCGCGAAGAGTAAGCCTCGATGGCAAAACGAGTTTAACGAAAATTGCCTATACCGTCTGACAAGCAGGAAAATCAACGCGCACGGTGATAACCGCATGCGAGAAAACAAGGACTCGAGCGAAGCGACCGCCTTTTCAGCCGCCTCCTACCCCTCTTTCGGCATCCTCCACAACAGGACGAAGCCCACGATGAACAAGACCGCCACGGACAGCACGCCTACCGACGAATTCCCGGTCATCTGCGTGAACACGCTCACCAGCAGCGTGCCCATAACAGCAGCGTACTTGCCGAAAATATCGAAGAAGCCGTAATACTCGTTCGCATGCTCCTTCGGTATGAGCTTGCCAAACTCAGAGCGGGACAGCGCCTGGATGCCACCCTGGAACAGACCCACGCACACGGCCAGAATCCAGAACTGCAGCGCCTCGCGCAGGAAAAACGCGGCGAACAGCGTGATGCAGAAGTACGCGAACACGGCGACCAGCAGCATGCGCTTCGTTCCGAACTTCGTGGAAAGCCGCCCGTAGGCGATGGCCGACGGAAACGCCACGAACTGCGTCAGCAGCAGCGCAAGCACCAAATGCGTAGAGTCGATTCCCAGGTCGGTACCGTAGCTGGTCGACATCTTGATGATGGTATGCACGCCGTCGATGTAGAAGAAGAACGCCAGCATGAAGTACCGCAGGCGCCGGTCGCGCACGATGTTCTTGAGCGTTTTCCACAACCCCGAGAACGTATCCCGGAACACGCGCTTCGCACGCTCCTTGTAGTGCGTCTGATGCACGTCGCGCACCAACGGAACACTGAACGCAACCCACCAAGCCGCCGTAATGACGAAGGCGATCTTCATGCCCGTCATCATGTCGATCCCTATGAACGATCCGCCCAGCACTACCGCCAAGCATGCAATAAATGGAATGCACGAGCCGATGTAGCCCCAAGCGTAGCCCTGCGACGACACCTCGTCGTAGCGCTCTTCGGTGGTAGCGTCCACCAAAAACGCGTCGTAGAACACCATCGACCCGTTCACCATAATGGATGCCGCCACGTACACGATCAAAAACGGAAGCGCCTCGGTGGGAATGCCCAACGCCGCGCACGCCACGGCGCCCGTGCCCACGAAGCCGATGAAAAACTTCTTCTTGTTGCCCTTGAGGTCGGCCAAGCTGCCCAAGATGGGCATGAGCAGCGCCAACAGCAGCGCCGCCACGGTTTCCGCATAGCCCCATGCCACGACCACCGACGAGCCCGGCTCGGCAAGCGTTGCGAAGTACACGGGAATGAGCGCCGTCGACAGCATGATGAACGCTGAATTTCCCACGTCGTAGAGAATCCAGCTTCGCTCTTGCTTGGTCAGCTTTCCGAACATGCAGCGCCCCCCTGTAAGGTTTTCCACAAGTGAAAACCGACGGTTAACAAGTACCCGCACATTGTATATGATAGCGCGTAGCGTCATCGGTAAAATCAAGGTCAGAAACGGAGTTCACGCTATGCCGGCTATCATCACGCATGACTTTTTCGGACGAGACGTGTACGACCGTCTGTTTTCCCTTATCGGCGGCTCGCGCGACGAAGCCGACGCCTTCCTTCTGGGCAACCAGGGCCCTGACCCGCTGTTCTACACCGTCATCAGCCCCGGCCTGAGGTCGCACAATCGCCTGGGCAACACCATGCACAGCGAAAAGCCCGCCGAACTGCTCAAAGCGTTCAAAGACTCGCTCTCGATCCTCAGCAGCGCCGAGCTGCCCGTGGGCCGCGCGTACGCGCTGGGCTTCCTGTGCCACTACACGCTGGATTCCACCATGCACCCGTTCGTGTTCTTCCACGAGTACCGTCTGTGCGACGCCGGCGAACCCGGTTTGTCGCGCGAAGACGGCTCCGAGGTTCACGGCGTCATCGAAAGCGAGCTCGACGAGCTGGTTCTGTTCAAGAAGCGCGGGGTTACCGTTGCCGCGTTCAATCCCTCCGAGGAAATCCTCAAAGCAAGCGACTTCGCGCTGAACGTAATCTCGAAGATGTTCGCCTACGCTGCTCTCACCGTGTACGGCGCGATCGTTCCCGCCGACCTGTTCGAGCGAGCCGTGAAGAACTTCCGCCTGGTCCAACGCGTGTTCTACTCCCCCACCGGAGCCAAGCGCGCCGTGGCGGGACGCCTGGAACGAATTCTGCGCCCGCACTCGTTCTTCCAGTCTATGAGCCATCGCCCGATCGAGCTGACGGAAAGCCCGTTCGACAACCGGCAGCACCGCCCCTGGGAGAACCCCTTCACGGGAGAGGTGCGCACGGTCGGCTTCTGGGACCTGTACAACGAAGCGCTCGAAAAAGCATACGGGAACATCTCCGCGTTCGACCGGGAAAGCTTCAACCTGGAAGATGCTCGCACCCTGACCGACAACCTGGACTTTTCGGGCGAGCCGACGGTAGCGGTGCTCGTTTCCGTCGAAGACGGCGCGAAAGACGAAGCTCCTTCCACCTCGTTTGCGGACGCGTAAGCGCCCATGCTGGAAGTAGTCCTCGCCATCCCCTTCTGGCTCGAGCTTGCCGCATCGTTGACCGGCGGGCTGTCCGGCGCCATGAGCGCCGTACGGGCGCGCTACGACATATTCGGCGTGGTGTGCATCGCCATCATCACCGGTCTTGCCGGCGGCATCATGCGCGACGTGCTGCTTCAGAACTACGGCATTTACGCATTTCAGAAACCTACGCTTATCATAGCCTGCGCCGTTGCGGGCGTGGTGGTGTTCTACTTCGGCAAGCTGGCTACGTACTTGGACCCCGTAGTGGATCTTCTGGACAACCTGTCCGTAGCCCTGTGGGCCGTCATCAGCGTGGGCAAAGCCACGTCGGCCGGGCTCGACATCGTGCCCGCTATCATCTTGGGCACCATCACCGCTGTGGGAGGCGGCATCCTGCGCGACATTTGCATGAATCGGGAGCCGGAAGCGTTTCAGGCAGGAGCCCTGTACGGCAGCGCGGCGCTGGTAGGCAGCATCGTGTACGCAGTGCTGCACCAAAACCATATCCTGGATCATTATGCGGAAATCATCTGCGTGACCATCGTTTTGGGACTTCGTTACGCGTCGCTTTTCTTCGGATGGCGCACGCAAGAGCCGCGCGATTACTCGGACGTGGTGGCAAGCGCCGTGGCTCGTCCTGTGAAGTCGGTCGCCCGCCGCGTGCGGCCGCCGAAGGGAAAGATCGAACGCGAGCGCGAGCGCAAAACGGCGTACGACAAGCTGCGTCGCCTTTGGCGAGCGCCGGGCAGCACGTCGCCGTTGCCGCCCGTAGCGAATACGACGAACGCCGACGGCGACGGGGCCGCAGCATCGACGCCGTCGCAGGCCAGCGACCCCAGCGATCGCATCATCGTCAACCGGGAAGAGCTGCGCCGCTTCATCGACAGCACCGGGGGATCGAACGACGAAGACGAGCGCGACCCCTTCGAGCCGCGCTCGTAGAAGCAAGCGCCCGCACGCCTTGCAGGCGCGAACTCGCCGACAAAGCCGATGCCTCGTCGGCGAGCTTGTTCGCTACACGTTTTTCAGCAGCACCGTGTTCATGGTGTCGGCAACATGCTCGCATGCGTCGCAGCAGCGTTCCATGCGATCGAAGATCTGGGACCACACCAGCACGCGCATGGGGTTTTCGCGGTCGTGCGTATGCAGCTTGCGAATGACCTGCAGGTACAGCTGGTCGGCCTCTTCCTCGTACGTGTTGACGTCCACGATCAGCTGCTTGAACTTCTTGGACTTCTTGAAGTTGCGGAAATCCTCCATGGCCGTGTCCAGAGCCTCGCAGCTCTTCTTGATCAGACAGGCGAACTCGAGCGCGTCGTGGTGCATGAAGTGCACGTCGTACATGTAAAAACGCTGGATCACGTCCTCGATGTAATCGATGATGTTGTCCAAAAACTGCGACATGTCGATGATGTCCTCGCGCTCGATAGGCGTGATGAAGTCGGTGGCAACCGTCCTGAAGATCGCATGGTTGATCTCGTCGCCCTCGTGCTCGAGCTCATGCGCGCGCTCCATGGCGCCTCTCAGGTTCTCAGCCTCCGTGAACTTCTCGATTGCTTCGATCAGCAAGTCGGCTTCCTGCATGGCCAACTTGGTCTGCTTCTCGAACGCGTCAAAGTAATCGAACTTTTCCTTCTTGGCCATAAGGGCCTCCTTACGAGAACATCAGGAACAAGTGAGCGAACACGAACCCAAGCAAACCGCAGCCCGGAAACGTAAGTACCCACGTCTTCACCATTTCGACGGCAATTCCCCACTTCACGGCACTTTTTCGCTTTGCCGCGCCCACTCCCATGATAGCCGTCGTGTTCGTATGGGTAGTAGACACCGGAAGTCCGGCGAACGTGGAGAGCATAAGACAGAAAAACGTCGCGCAACTGGCAGCGAACCCCTGGAAGGGTTCCAGCTTGACCATGTCGACCCCGACGCTTTTGATGATGCGCTCGCCGCCTACGGCGGTGCCCAATCCCATGTTGAGCGCGCAGAAGAACATCAACCAGATGGGAAGGACCATTTGATCGGCTTGGCCCACGCCGGTTGCCAACGTGATGGCAAGAACGAAGATGCTCATGAACTTCTGGCCGTCTTGCGCACCGTGCATGAACGCTACGCCCGCGCCCGAAACCACCTGAGCCCACCGAAAGCAAGCCGCGCTTCGATGCCGATCTCTGTTGCGGCATACGCGGCCAATGATCTTGGAGTTCGCCCACCCCAGAAAAAAGCCCAGCAACGTGGACAAAAGAATGCCGTATACGACCTTCATCCACTCCCCGCCGTCGATGGCCCCGAAACCGCCCTGCAGCGCAATGGCGGCGCCCGTCAGCCCGGCGATGAGCGAATGACTCTGGCTGGTGGGGATGCCGAAGTACCACGCCGTTGCGCCCCAAACGATAATGGCCACCATCGCGGCCATAAGCGCAATGAGCGATTGGCGGGCATCTCCCCCGAAATCGACCATGTTGAATATGGTGTGGGCAACCGCCGACGTGAACAAGGAGATGACCAGAAGGCCCAGGAAGTTGCAGATAGCCGCCATAAGGATAGCGTGCTTCGGCTTCATGGCGCGCGTCGACACCACGGTTGCGATAGCGTTGGGAGCGTCGGTCGCGCCGTTGACGACGATCACGCCGATATTGAGCAGGGTCACCGCCACCAGCACCGGGTTGGAGGCGAGCTCGGCCACAAATGCAGCCCACTCTATGGTCACAAGTTCCCTTTCAACAAACCAGTAAAAAGGCTCAGCAACTCATCAGTTTAACGTAAATCTGACAAACCGAAAGGGTCTTAACCCGCTTTCCACGTCCTATTTCGTATCCAGAAGTAAAATAAACGTAAAAGGCATCCGGGAAAACCCGCATTATCGGCTCTGCCTTCGCTCGCACGAACGCTCCGTGATAGAGTAAGCAGTTCAATAGGGATTTCGAGTGCCGCGCACAACGCGAAGCCGAGTCCGCTTTGACGAGCGTCCGCCGGCAAACCGCTGCGGCGGCACCCCAAGGGGGAGGGGTATCGAACATGGAAAAACGCCTGCAGCTGCCTTTGCAGACAGCCGACCTGATCGCCGGATTCATGGTGTGGGTGGTCTTGTCGTCGCTGCTTCCCTCCATCAAGCAAGACATCGCGATCCCGTCCGATGCGATCGCGTTGGTGACCGCCATCCCCGTCGTGCTGGGAAGCGTCCTGCGCGTGCCGTTCGGCTACTGCGCGAACCGCTTCGGCGCGCGAACCGTGTTCCTTGCCAGCTTCGCGGCGCTGCTGGTTCCCGTTTGGCTTCTGAGCGAAGCCACCACCTACCAGGAACTGCTGGTAAGCGGCACGTTCCTGGGCATTGCGGGAGCCGTGTTCTCCGTGGGAGTCACCTCGCTGCCCAAATACTACCCGAAAGAACGACACGGGTTCGTGAACGGCGTATACGGGTTCGGCAACATGGGAACGGCGCTGACCACCTGGCTTGCGCCGGTTGCGGCGTTGGCGCTGGGATGGCGCGGGGCCGTCAAGCTGTACCTGGTGCTGTTAGCCATGTTCGTGATCCTGAACCTTGCGCTGGGCGATCGCAGCGAGCCTCGCGTGAAGACCCCCATCGTGCAGCAGATGAAGCAGATCGGCGCAGATGCGCGCCTGTGGATCCTCTCGCTGTTCTACTTCGTGACCTTCGGGGCGTTCGTAGCGCTGACGGTGTACCTGCCGAACTTCCTCACGTCGCACTACCTTCTTGACGGCGTGAGCGCAGGAGCCGCCACCTCGATCTTCATCGTGACTGCTGCAACGGTTCGCGTCTTGGGCGGGTGGCTGGCCGATCGATTCGACTGCTACAAGCTGCTGGCCTGCGTATTCGTTGCGCTCGCGGCAGGTGCGGCCGTGCTGGCGCTGGCTCCCGGGCTGCCGGCGTACCTTGGAGGCATCTACCTGATCAGCATCGCCTGCGGCATCGGCAACGGAACGGTGTTCAAGCTGGTGCCGTTGTACTTCACCAAGCAAGCCGGGCCGGCAAACGGCATCGTCTCCATGTGGGGAGGCTTGGGCGGCTTTTTTCCGCCCCTGGTTTTGTCAGCGTCCATGGCGGCCTTCGGCACGAACGCGCCCGGCCTTGCCGCTTTCGGCCTGTTCGCGCTCGCATGTCTGGCACTATCGCTGAAGATGAAGCAAAGCAGCAGGTAAAACGGAGCAGAAGGACGGGGCCGCCAAGGCGAGGCATGAGCCTCTTCGCTCGGCGGTCCCGTCCAGCCTTGTTTCCTTACGCGTAGAACGCGAATACGCGCTTGCGCTCGTTGCCGATCTTGGTCAAAGCCTCGTGCCCTGGCAGAACGACCGTCTCGTCGGGCAGCGCCGCCAAACGCTTCAGGGAGCGGCGCATGGCGTTCATGTCGCCACCCTGGAAATCCGTCCGGCCGATGGATCCGCAGAACAGCGTATCGCCCGAGATCAGCACCGGATCTCCCGCAGGATTCGTGCCGAACTGAGGGTCGAGGAACAAGCACATGCTGCCCTCGGTGTGGCCGGGGGTGACCAGCACCTTCCACGGCATGGAGCCGATCTTCACGATGTCTCCGTTGCTGACAACATGATCAACCGGGCACGGCTCGGTGCGCATGTCGTCGCGCGGCAGCTGCTTCTTGCCCTCGATGATGGGCGCGTCGATCGCCGACGCGATGACGGTTGCGCCGGTTTTGTCGCGCAGCTCCTTCGCCGCCCCCACGTGATCGGAGTGGCGATGCGTCAAAACGATGGCATCGACCGTGCGATTGCCCACCGCCTTCAAAATCTCGTCGGCTTTGCAGGAAGGATCGACCACGATGGTGGCCTCTCCGTCCGAGATGATGTACACGTTGTTGCCCAGCATGCCAAGCGTCACGAACTCGACGGGCACGCACGTGCTCTTGACCTTCTTCACCTGAGCCATGGACGGCCTCCTTTACTTTTTCTTTCCGTTGCCCTGCTTGGGCACCATGCGGCGAGCGTCGAACACGCCCTCGATGCCGCGCAGCTTGCTCAAAATGGTATCGATATGGTTGATGTCCGAAACCTGGAACAAAAAGCGCATCTCCGCCATGCCGTCGCGATGAGCCGTGACGGAGCAGTTCAGCACGTTCGCTCCCATTTCGGACAGCACCACGGTCACGTCGCGCAGCAGGTTCATGCGATCGAGCGCGTCAAGGAACACCTCCACCTTGAACGACGTGTTCTTGGGAAGGTCGCGCTCCCACGCCACGTCGATGATGCGCTCCGGCGATTGCTTGAGGTCGGTTGCGTTCGGACAATCCGCGCGATGCACCGACACGCCGCGCCCGCGCGTCACGAAGCCCAGAATCTCGTCGCCGGGCACCGGGTTGCAGCAGCGCGACAAGCGAACCAGCACGTCGTCGATACCCTTCACCACCACGCCGTTGCTGGTATGGGCTTCGTGCTTTTTCGGACGCTTCACCGACGTCAGCATGGGCGGCAGCTTGCCCGTGGACATATCGGACGCGCCGAAGCCAAGCGTCTCGGCCTCTTCGTTGCCCTTGTCCACCAAGATCTTGAGCAGGCGGTTCGACACATGCTGGGCGCTTTCCTTGCCCGTGCCGATGTTCACCAGCATGTCGTCGGGATCGTTGTAGCCCATGTGATCGGCAACGCTCTTGATGGCGCGCATCGACTGGGCGCTCGAAATGCCCAGGCCGTGCTTGCGCATCTCGCGCGTCAGCTTGTCGCGGCCGTTCTGCAAATCGTCCCCGCGGCTCACCCGGCTGAAGTACGACCGAATCTTGCTGCGCGCGCTCGGCGTCTTCACGATGTTGAGCCAGTCGCGCGAAGGGCTTGCGCTCTTCTGCGTGAGAATGTCCACGCGGTCGCCCAGCTGCAGCTCGTACGTTAGAGGCACGATGGCGCCGTTCACCTTCGCACCAACGCAGTGGTTTCCCACCTCCGTGTGGATGGCGTACGCGAAATCGACCGGGGTCGATCCGGCTCGCAAGCTCATGACCTCGCCCTTCGGCGTGAAGACGAACACCTCCGTAGGCGCCAGGTCAACCTTGAGGTCCTTCAGGAACTCGCGCGAGTCCTGCGACTCGTCCTGCCAGTCCACCATCTGGCGAAGCCACGCCAGCTGCTGGTCGATGGCGTCGCCGCCCTTGCCGCCCTTCTCCTTGTAGCGCCAGTGGGCAGCCACGCCGTATTCGCTCTGCCGATGCATGTCCTCGGTGCGAATCTGCACCTCAAGCGGCCGACCGGCAGGGCCGATGACCGTGGTGTGCAGGCTTTGGTACATATTGAACTTCGGCATGGCGATGTAGTCTTTGAAACGCCCCGGCATGGGGTGCCACAGCGTGTGTACCGCGCCCAGAGCCGAATAGCAGTCCTTGACCGACTTCACGATCACGCGCACGGCGATCAGGTCGTAAATCTCGGAGAAGCCCTTGCCCTTCTTCGTCATCTTCTGGTAGATGGAGTACAGGTGCTTCGGGCGGCCCATGATCTGCGCCTGGATGTTCACCTTGCCCATCTCGTCGTGCAGGATGCCGATGATCTGGTTGAGGTAGTCCTCCCGTTCGGCACGGCTTTCCGTAACCATGCGGCTGACCTGCTTGAACTTGTTGGGTTCCAGATAATAGAACGACAGGTCCTCAAGCTCCCACTTGATGGAGTTGATGCCCAGGCGGTGGGCGATGGGCGCGTAGATCTCCAGGGTTTCGCGCGCCTTGAAGATGCGGCGGTCCTCGCGCAGCGCGCCCAGCGTGCGCATGTTGTGCAGGCGGTCGGCCAGCTTGATGACGATCACGCGGATGTCCTTGCTCATGGCCACGAACATCTTGCGAATGGTGGCCGCCTGCTTGTCGGACAAGCTCTCCACCTCGATGCGAGTGATCTTCGTCACGCCCTCGACCAGCTGCGACACCTGGTCGTTGAACTCTTCGGCCACCTGGGCGGCGGTCACGCTGGTATCCTCCACGGTATCGTGGAGCAACGCGGCGATGAGCGTTTCCACGTCCATGCGCAAATCGGCCAGGATAATGGCCACTTCCACGGGATGGGCCACGAACGGCTCGCCGCTTTTGCGGCACTGGCCTTCGTGCGCGTCGCTTGCGAAGCGGAACGCCTTGGCAAGAAGAGCCTCGTCGGCTTCGGAAAGATACGTCGAGGTCAAACGCTGAAGCTCGATGAAGCGGTCCTCGGGAGTATGCGACGCTTGAGCGTCCTTCTTCGCTTCGGGAGCGAACGATTTCTCGGCCACATGCGGACGGCCCAGCAGATTGTCCTCGACCGTCTGCCTGCCCGTCGATTTCGGGGCCTCGCCCAGCAGCTCTTCGCGATCGTTCTTAGTCATCGTCGCCCTCCTTTCCATGCAGCGCCTTGCCCGGCAAAATGGGCCGGGAAACGCGTATATGCAGGCTAGCAGAATCGCTCTTCATCGCCCAGTCGCGGAACGCGTGAAATATCTCGCGCTCCCCCAAACCTTCGCGATAGCGAACGCTGTCCGTCAACTCCACTTTATCCTGCGTGTCCTTCACGTGAATGGATCGCGCCATCCCGTCGGCGCCGAACGCCGTATGGGTCTCGATGAGGCCCAGCTCGCGGAACACCGCCACGCCGCATGCTGCGGAAGCGGGGCTCACCGGGAAGACGTCCGTGCTGGCAGCGGCGGCCAAATCGGCGTTCCCCAAGGTGAAGAACGTATCGGAACTTTCGCGCTGCAAGCTGCGCAGCTTGCGGTACACCTGCGCCAAGCAATCGTGGTCGGGAGTCATGTCGTGCAAGATGCTCTCGTTGATGGAACAATCGTTGCGCCCGAACAGCAGGTGAACGCTCGCACCCTGCCCGTCGCGCCCCGCACGGCCGCTCATCTGGTTGAACTCTATCTCATTGAACGGCAGATGGTACAGCACCACATGACGAATGTTGGGAATGTCCACGCCCTCGCCGAACGCGCTCGTGGCCACCAGCACGCTCAGCGCATCGGTGCGGAACAGCTCCTCGATGCGCTTGCGCTCGCTGCGCGAAAGGCCCGCGTTGTAAAAGCCGATGAGCGGCGCCACCTGCGGCACGCGCTTGCGCAAGCTGCGTGCAACGGCCACGGACTGCTCGCGCGAGTTCACGTAGATGACCGTCTTTTCGCCCGACGCCACCAGATTGGCCAGGTAGTCGTCGCGATTGCGCAGGTTGCGCCGGTCGTCCACCGCCAGGTTCGGACGATCTGCGGTGTCGAACACGCAGGAATCGATGGGCAGCTCGCGCTCGATGGCGGCGGTCACGTCGTCGTCGGCCGTGGCGGTAAGCGCCAGCACCGTGGGGGCGGGGCTTCCCAGCTTCGCAATGGCGGCGCCAATGGTGGCGTAGGCAACGCGCTGCCCGGCTTTCGCCAAGCCCACGTGGTGGGCCTCGTCCACCACCACAAAGCGAACGCGACCCGTAGCGGCAAACTCATCCGCATGCCACGCCAGGAACTCGGGCGTGGTCAGGGCGATATCGTACATGCCGTCAGCCAATCCGGCGAACGCCTGACGACGCTCTTCGGGCGTGCTCTCGCCCGTGAGCGTGACCACGCGCACACCGAACGCATCCAGCGCTTCGCGCAGATGAAACGCCTGATCGGCAATAAGCGCGCGCAAGGGATACACGAACAGGCTCACCTCGTGGTTCGCCAGCGCGCGCATGGCGGCGTGCACTTGGAAGGTCAGGGACTTGCCGCGTCCCGTCACCATCACGCCAAGAACCGAACGTCCCGCGTCCAGGTGGTCCAAGATGTCGCGCTGGGCGTCGTGCAGCCGACGGTCGCCGATGATGGCGCGCACGATATCGCGCTCCAAACCCTCGGGATCCTCGACGGCCTTGGCCTCCCAGAACGCACGGTTCTTCTCGAGCGCAGCCTCGTACGCTTCCACGTCCTCGGGACGATGCTGCACGTTGGCGCACAGCTCCGCATCGCTCGTGGCATACAGATCGGCCACGAAGCTGAGGTTTTCAGGGTTGAGGCACGCTTCCAGCGCGCCACACGTACGCGCAGGAGCCAGCGACTGGAGCATGGCCTTCACCGATTTGCGGCCCCGCCATTCGTCGATCTGCACCTCGAACGCGGCGTTCACCACGCTGTCGGTGCGCATGAGCGTTTCGATGTCCGAGCAATGGAACATGATGCCGGCCACCGTGGCTCGCCCGTCCGTGAGCGAGCACGAGAAGTGGTTCTTCTCGGCGCCGACCGCGCGCGCGTTCACCAGCGTCACGTCGCGCGCCAAGTACACGGGCACCGGATGCTCCTGACCGAACGGAGCAAGCTTGTCCAGCTGAGCCACGCTTTCCAACGTCAGCTCGTCCAGGCTCACGCAGGCGTCGATCTTCACAAGCGGATGGAACGCGCCCTCGGGCAGCTCGTCCATGTAGGCGCACAGGCGCCGCTCGAATTCGGGGAGCTTGTCGGCCGGCAGCGTCACGCCCACGGCGGCCTCATGCCCGCCGAAGCGCGTGAGCAGGTCGGATGCGCTTTCCACGGCCTTGAACAGGTTCACCTGGCCCACGCTGCGACCGCTGCCGCGCGCCTCGTCGCCGTCGATGGTGAACAGCAGGCTGGGCACGCCGTACGTGTTGACCAGGCGGCTTGCCACAATCCCCTTCACGCCTTCGTGCCAGCTTTCGCCCGACACCACAAGCGCCCGCTGGCCCTGGTACACCTCTGCGGCGCGGGCTTTCGCGATCTCGGAAAGCTCCGCCTCGATGGCACGGCGCTGGTCGTTCACGTGCTCGAGCTCGGCCGCCAAGCGATTGGCCTCTTCGAAGTCATCGGTCATGAGCAGATCGAGCGCCAGTTGCGCGTCGCCCATGCGGCCGGCGGCGTTCAGACGAGGGATGACCGAGAAGCTTAAATTGGTGGCGCTGATGGGCTTGTCGATGGCGCCGCTGGTGGCAAGGAGCGCCGCGATGCACGGGCGGGGCGCCTTGTTCATGCGCGCGATGCCGTCTGCCACGAGCGCGCGGTTCTCGCCGCGCATGGGCATGAGGTCGGCCACCGTTCCCAGGGTGGCGAAGTCGGTGTAGTCCCGCCATAGGTGCGGCTGCCCCAGGCGACCGCCCAGCACCTGCACCAGCTTGAGAGCCACGCCCACGCCGGCAAGAATGGCGCTGGGGCAGGCAGGATCGCATTTGGGATCGGCCACGGGCACGCCTTCGGGCACCAGGTCAACCGGCTCGTGGTGGTCGGTGACGGCCAGGCCGAGACCGGCCTCCACCACCATGGCCGCCTCCGCTTTGCAGGCGATGCCGCAGTCCACGGTCACGATGAAGTCCGGGCCGAACGAGCACGCGCGCAAAAACGCCGCCTCGGACAGCGCGTAGCCTTCCTCGAAACGCAGGGGAATGAACGGCGTAGCCTGCGCGCCTAGGGCGCGCAAACCGCGAGTGAGCACCGTGGTGGCCGAAATGCCGTCCAGGTCGAAATCGCCGAACACCAAGATGTGGTCGCCGCGCTTGACAGCGGCCTCCAGAGCGTCGGCCACCTCGGACAACCCGGGAATAATGTACGGGTCAAGCCAATCGCGCTCGATAGAGGGCGCAAGGAAGCGACGGACGTCTTCGGGCCGCTCGATGCCGCGCGCGACGAGCGTGGCCGCGATGAAGCGCGGCAAGGCCAATTCGCGTTGCAATAGATCCACGGAAGCGGGATCGGCCGCTTTAATGTTGAACTGGGCAGACATGATTCTGATACCTAACGTGCGAAGTTTCGAATAGTTCGCCTGCCATTGTCCCACATTCGAGAAGGCGTGTCACCGCCGAAGGCGCAGGCGGCGGCACGGCCCACGCACGGCGCGCCCCGAAAAGATCGCGGTAGCGTCAGCCTTTCGCCAGCGGAGCAACCACGAACGATACAACCAGGTAGATACCCAGGATGACGGCAAGAACAATGCCCGCGCGTCGATCAAGCTTGGCGTCCTCGCTCAAGGGCTCGCTATCTTGCTGAGATCTTTTCCGAATCGCACGATTATCGCGCCAGGTAGCAAGGCATGCCCACGCGCAGGAACCCACGATGCCCGCAATAGCCGCGAATATCGCAATGCCTACGAAGTCGAAACCTCCCAGTTCGCGCACGTACGTCGACCCCAGCAGGAGCAAAAGCGACGCCGTGCACACCAGCATGACCGCCGACATGCGCTTGCCCAACCGCTTCTGCTCAGGTGAAGCAAGCTCTTCGTCGGTAGCCATGGTGTTTCCCGCAATCGACCGCAGCCACCGCCCATGCCAGTAGTTCCAGGCCAGCGCCAAGAACAGGGCGCATATCAGCAGCACCAGGATCGTCCCTACCATGAGCTCACTCATCCGCTTCACCCCCGCTTCTTGCTTCTTCTATAAGCAAGTATATCAAAGTAAGATAAGGCAACCTTGCTGCGGAGCGGAAACGGACCGATTCACCACACGCACGACGGCGAAAACAGGAGGTCGCCCTGTCGTTGCGGGCCGCGCAACAGGCGCGTTCGCCGTCGGGGCCGCGAGCCGTCGCGCGGCGGTCGCGGTCGCTGCCGATCCCCTGCCGCTGTCAAAACGGACGAGTTTTGCTGGTCCTCGAATCAGGATAATGGCAGGCGACGAGCCTCTGACCTGGCATGTTATAACACGCCCACAGCCGGGTCGCTCCGAAAAAGCTGAAACCCGCCGCAAAACTCGCTCGTTTTGACAGCGAGGGGGGCGCCACGCGCCGCGGGAGCAAGATGGGGCCGCCACGCGAACTGAAAAAGCGGGCGCAAGTCGCCGCCCCAGGCCCCCGGCACACCGGATGCCCACACCCGCGCCGCGCCCCGCGGCACGCCCCATGCCCGTACGCCGCGCGCCGCTTCCGCCCCGGCGGAGCCGAGCGCCCCGCACCCGCCCCAGGCCCCGGCACGCCGGATGCCCACGCCCGCGCCGGCAGAGCCGGACGCCCCATGCCCGCACGCCACACCCCGCCCCGCCGCCAGCCTGCGGCTACACCTCGTCCAGAAGAGCCAACAGCTCCTGCTTCTTGTGAATGCCCAGCTTGGCGTAGATGCGCTTGCTGTGAGTGCGCATCGTGTTCTCGGATATGAACAGCATTTCGGCAATGGCGGGACCTGAATGCCCGCGCGCAACAAGCTCCATGACCTCGGCTTCTCGACTGGACAACCCGTACAACTCGCTCAATCGCAGACACTGCTTCGACAGCCGATCCACCAAAGGCGCCGATCCCGCAACCGCAACCGCAGACGAAGCCGCGGAAGAGCCCGCCTCGCCCGACACCGCAGGATTCGAGCCCGCCGCTCGCGCGGCCCGGCCCTTCGCCGCGCTCGCCCGGCCCTCTTCGGACGCATCCGCCTCGGCCGTCGTGCGAGCGCGCACGGCGCGGCTCACGGCAATCTCCGCCGACGCCTCCTTCCGGCGAGCCTTCGGCGTGAGCATAAGAAACTCCAGGCGGTTGGTGTGCAGCTTGCCCACCCTGCGACCGACCAACGCAACCAGCAACAAAACGTACAGCGCAACCAGTCCCACAAACGAAAGCTGCTCGACGCCCAAGGTGACTTCGCTGCCGGAAGCGTAGCCCACCACGTACCCGCACATTTGCAGAAAGTACGTGATGGTGCCGTAGAACGCGAAAATGAACACCGGATTGATGCCGCTATCGCGGGATATCTGGCCGCAGTGCATCATGACCAGCACGGTGGCCAGCATGAAGCAGGCGTACGTAACCCCGCTGCCAATGATGGTGAACCACTCGCCCGCGAACGGAAGCACGATCAAGCAAGTCGCCGCCACCGGGAACAGCACCCGAAAAACGCTCATCAAGTCAACGTGGATGGTGCGTATACGCCATGCTCCGTAAAACGCCGCCACCACGGCCAGCAGCGCGAACATGGAAAAGATGTTGATGGTGCTGAGCAGGTCCTGGTGCGTAACCGCAATAAAGCGAATGGCGCCCGAGCAAAATCCCAGCGCGCCCACCGAAAGCGCCGGCAGCAAGCTCTCGCGCAAGGCGTTGCGATACACCAGCGCATGCTCGCGCGGAACGTCGTCGAACATAGGCTGCGCGTCGTCGGTGCCCTCCGCCGCGATCCACAGGCACAGCCCCGCCAACGGAACCAGCACAAGCGGAATCAAGTACGCCGTCAAAGCCGTGGGAATGAAGCACAGGAAAAAGTACAGCAGCGCCGAAAAGCCCGTGCCCTTGATGAGCGCCATGTTCCCCCGCGCGCTGTCGAGCGAAGCGAACACGCGCTGCCAGCTCATAAGGTATCCGGCCGATCCCACGCCTATGAGCGCTGCGGCAACCACGATAAGCGCGAACGCCAGCGATTCCAGGTACATAGCGCCCACCAGCATCAGCGGACCAAACGCCAGCGGAACGGAGAACGCCAAAACATGGGCCCGCCGGGCGAAGGCCGGACGCGCCCATGTGACCGCCATGCATACGCAGAACGCAGCCCAAAACGACGCTATCTGCACCGTATAAAATACAATGGTAGTAAGCGGGGTCTGGCACGGTGCGGACAGATACGGGAAGATTCCTCCCCAAATCGACGTTGCGTTTATCGACAGGAATGCAGCGTACCCGAAGCTGGGGACGTCCGGTCTGAGTGCGGTTGGCGCGCGCATGTACGGAATCCCTCCTTTGGTTGTCGTGGTGCCATTCTAACAGACGCTCTCATGCCGAAAAACGGGGTGAAACTCAGCCATTCGACAATATGGTGATAGCTTTTACCTGGGGAAACGAAAATATCACAACATTCTGGTGACAAGGTTGCAACCCCGAAACATCTATAGTTTTCGCCAGTTCGAACTGCATGGACGTGCCCTGCCGAGCGTTGACGAGGCGAAGGCAAGGCGCACGAAGCAAACGAGGAACCTACGAGTATTGGAGGGGGTTGCATGTCGAACACCACGACATCCCAGGGACTGACCCGCCGCACCTTCGTGAAGGCGACGGGCGCGCTCGGCGCGCTTGCCGCCGCAAGCGGAGCGGCATCCCAAAGCCTGTTCGCCGACGCTCCGCAAGCCTATGCCGAAGACGCGGCTGGCAACGAGGAGATCGTCTGGACGCACTGCCACGTCAACTGCGGAGGCGCGTGCCCGCTGCAGTGCCATGTGCAGGACGGCGAATTGAAGTACGTCGAATCCGACAACACGGGAGACCCCGCGTTCGGCGCCGTCGAGGCGCGCGCTTGCCTGCGCGGCCGCTCCATCCGCCCGTGGCTGGGAAGCGCCGACCGGCTGAACTACCCGATGAAGCGCGTCGAGGGCACGAAGCGCGGCGAGGGCCAGTACGAGCGCATCAGCTGGGACGAGGCGCTCGACATCATCGCCAGCGAATTCACGCGCATCACGAAGCAGTACGGCAACGAGGCCGTGTTCATCCAGGAATGCTCGGGCGTCGAGCAGAACATCATGATGAACAATCCCTTCTTCCGCCTGTTCAACCTGCTGGGCGGCGAAGTCACGCGCTACGGCAGCTACTCGAGCGCGTCCATCAGCTTCGGGGCGTACCCGTACACGTACGGCAAGTCGTGGGGCAACCGCTCGCTCAAGACCATCCAGGAAGGCGAGCTTGTCGTGTTCTTCGGCTTCGCGCCGAACGACATGCGCATGGCCGGTGACGGCCCGGGTTACGACCTGAACGTGGTTCGCGAGAAGAAGAACGCGCGCGTCATCGTCATCGATCCGCGCCGCAACGAAACCTGCACGAACCAGGGCGCCGAATGGATTCCCATCGTGCCCGGCACCGACGCAGCCCTGGTAGCGGGCCTTGCCCACGTGCTCATTACCGAAAATTTGGTTGACCTGGACTTCCTGCACACGTACTGCGTGGGCTTCGACGAGGAGACCATGCCCGAAGATGCTCGCGGCAAGAACCTGTCCTACCGCGACTACATCCTGGGCACCGGCTACGACCAGGTGGAGAAGACCCCCGCGTGGGCATCCGCCATCACGAAAGTGCCGGAAGAGCGCATCGTGAAGCTGGCGCACGAGATTGCCGAATCCGACCCGTGCTACATCTGCCAGGGCCTTGGGCCCCAGCGACACACTAACGGCGACAACGCCTCGCGCGCCATCATGGTGCTGCCGCAGCTGGTGGGCCAGGTAGGCAAGCCGGGCACCACGTCGGGCGGGACCATCGGCAACGACGACATCGGCCTGAACACCCTGCCCACGGGCAAGAACCCCATCAAGGCGAAGTTCCCGAACTTCCTGTGGCCCGAAGCCATCCGCGACGGTGCGAAGCTGACCGCCACCAACGCGGGCATCCAGAACGCCGACGGCCTGAAGGTGGGCGTCAAATTCCTGGTGAACTACGGCAACAACATGATGGCCAACCAAAACGCCGACATCAACTTCACCACCGATATCCTGCGCGACGAAACCCTGTGCGAGTTCATTCTGCAGTACGACATAGCCTGGACCGACTCGTGCAACTGGGCCGACATCGTCCTGCCCGACTTGACCCCGCAGGAAACGTACAGCCTGACGGCCGCCGGCGAGTCCAACGACGTCGAGGGCATCCGTTTCGGCCAGCCCCTCTACGGTCCGAAGTTCGAGCGCCGCGAAGTCTACGAGGTATGCGGCGAGCTGGCGAAGCGCCTGGGCGTGTACGACGAGTATTCCGAGGGCGGCCTGACCCGCGAAGACTGGTGCCGCAAGCTCTACGACGAGCTGCGCGAAGACAAGCCCGAGCTTCCCACGTACGACGAGGGCGTGAAGATGGGCGCGTTCACGTACGACATCGAACCGTCCACCAAGGTTGACGACTTCATTTTGGATCCCGTGGCAAACCCGCTTAAAACGGCAACTGGGAAGATCCAGATCTACTCCCCCGAGCTGGCGAAGATCGCCGAGACATGGGATCTGCAGGAAGGCGACGTGATCTCGGCCATCCCCGTGTACTATCCTGGCTTCGACGGCCCCGATTCCACGACCGAAGAGTTCCCGTTCCAGATTGTGGACTTCCATCACAAGGGAACCACCCACTCGACGTACGCCGCCAACCCGACGCTGCACAAGCTGGCTCCGTTCCAGGCGTGGATCAACCCGATGGACGCCGCTTCGCGCGGCATCGCGGACAACGACAAGGTTCGCCTGGTCAGCGCGCAGGGAGAAATCCGCACGACGGCCAAGGTGACGAACCGCGTCATTCCCGGAACCATCATGTACCCGCAGGGAGCCTGGCATCGCGCCGACATGCAGGGCGACCGCATCGACCACGGCGGTTGCAGCAACACGCTGACCAGCCGCCATTGCAACCCGGTGTCGAAGGGCACGGGCCAGCACAGCGTAATCGGCACGATCGAGAAGGTGGAGGGGTAAGCCATGACGCAGTACGGTTTCTATTTCGACGCGACGCGCTGCACGGGTTGCAAGACCTGCGAAGCGGCCTGCCGCGACTATCACGACCTGCCGCTGGACTATTCGTACCGCCGCGTGTACGAACTTGAGGGCGGCGGATGGACCCAGGCGGCCGACGGCACCTGGAGCACCGATTCCTACACGTACTACACGTCGTTCGCATGCAGCCATTGCGACAACCCGGCATGCACGCACGTATGCCCCACCGGCGCAATGCACAAAGACGATAAGGGCATTGTTTCCGTGGATACGCATCGCTGCATCGGCTGCGGTTACTGCGAGCTGGCCTGCCCGTACGGCAACCCGCACGTCGATCGCCAGAAGGGCCACAGCGTGAAGTGCGACGGCTGCGCGTCCCGTGTAGCCGCAGGCAAGCAGCCCATGTGCGTGGAGGCATGCTCTATGCGCGCCATCGAGTTCGGGCCGATCGACCAGCTGGAGCAAGGCGACGGCCGCGCGGCGGTAGCGCCCTTGCCCGATCCCAGCGTGACCACGCCGAACTTTTACATTAAGAACTGCGCGGCAGCGCAGCCGTGCGGCTCGACCTCGTGCGTCGTGGCCAACAAGACGGAGGTGAAGTAACATGGGTTCCGGATTCGAGCATGCCGCACTGGCGGTGTTCACCACCCTCGCTCCCATGGGCGCAGGAGCGTTCATCGTCCTGACGTACGCGTTCTTGGCAGGCAAGCCCGACCAGGCGGCCGCAAAGCGTCTCGACCGCTGGACCGCGCTGCCGCTGGCAGTGCTGGCCGTGGGCTTTACGGGTGCGTTCATGCACCTGGCCAGCCCTCTGGGAGCTTTCGGGGTATTCGCCGGCGTGGGATCCTCGCCGCTTTCGAACGAGATCCTGGCGGGCGTGCTGTTCGTCGTAGCGGCTGTGATCTATTGGGTGCTTGGCCTGGCAGGAAAGCTGTCCGAAGGCGCGCGTCGCGCGTTCCTGATTGCGCTGTCGGTTCTGGCCGTCGTGTTCTCGGCGTTCTGCGGCCTGGCGTACATGATGCACACCATCCCCACGTGGAACACCCCGACGTCCATTGTTCAGATGGTGGGCTTCATGGTGGCCGGCGGCACGGTGCTGGGATTCTGCACTGTAGGATTCGCCCAGGTAGGACTGCCGAAGGGCGCCGGCACGGTAGCTCTGGCCCTCACGCTGGCCGGCGTTGTGGTAGCCTCTGCGGGCTTCGGCATGCAGATCGCCGGGCTTGAAGGCATCCGCAACATCTGGGGATCGGCGGCGCAGCTGGTTCCGGCCATCGGCATGATGCTGGCAGCGTTCGCCGCGTGCGGTCTGCTGGGAGCAGTGCTGGCCTACGTCGCGTCGAAGAAGGCGTTCGCGCCGGCGCTTATGGTAGGCTCGTGCGCCATCGTGGCTGTCGGCGTGTTCGTAGCGCGCATCGGATTCTACGGACTGTTCATGGGAATTGCCCTGTAACATCTCGTACAAAGCAGTATCCTCCCGGAATACGGGCGAGCGGTCTCCCTCCGCTCGCCCGTATTCTTTATACTGGTGGTTGCCGATGCACGTATCGGAAACCACCGCCCACGACACGCGAAAAGAGGCCCGACGCTCATGGAGACGGCGATCAACGAGATCACGCTCGTGCTGTTCACCACTATCGCACCCGCAGGCGTGATAGGCTATCTGCTTATGGCCGCAGCTATCGTACGCGCCAGCAAGAAGGACCGCGCCGACGCCATCAGCCGCCATCTGGTGGTTCCGCTTGTGCTGGCCATCTCCGGCCTCATCGCATCGGCCACGCATCTGGGCACCCCGGCGAACGCGCTGTACGTGATTACGGGCATAGGCAGGTCGCCGCTTTCGAACGAAGTGGTGGCCGCGGTGGCGTTTCTGGCACTTGGCGGCATCTACTGGATCATCTCATTTCGCAACGACCTTACCCGCGCCTTTCGCACCGCTTGGCTCGTGCCCACCATCGCGGCGGGCCTCGCGTTCGTGTGGTTCATCGGCGTGGCGTATTCGGTGCCCTCGGTTCCCACGTGGAACCTGCCCACCGCGCCGCTGACGCTGTGGCTGAACGCGCTGTCGAGCGGGCCCATCGTGGGACTGTTCGGGCTGGCGCTTGCTCGCCAGGAGCCGTCGCGGCGCGCGGCCTTCGTCGCGCTTGCGGTTACGGCCTGCGCAGCTGCGGCGAACGCGGGTGTTCTGGCTTTGGAGTGGCAAGCGCTTGAAGGCATTGTCACCACCACGACGCGCGCGACCGACCTTGTTCCCAACCTTGGCCTTTTGCTGGGCTTGTACCTGACGTTGGAAGCCGAGGCCGTTGCTTTGTGCGCCGTTGCCTCGCTGCGCAAAACGCTGCCAGCGCCCGCGTCGATCGACCCCTTCACCGTTGCCCGGCGCACCGGCACGGTGCGGCTGCTGCTCACTGCGGGCGCCGGAATGCTGGCCCTTGCCGCTTCGTTCGCCGTGCGCTTCGCGTTCTACGCCATGCACATGACCGTGGGCGTGTAGGAACCCCGAACCTGCCCGGCTTGGACCGCCCGGCCCCCCTCCGCTGTCAAAACGGACAAGTTTTTCTGGTCCTCGAATCAGGATAATGGCCGGCAGCAAGCTTCTGACCTGGCATGTTGCAAAACGCCCGCAGCCGGGTCGCCCCGAAAGGGCAGAAAACCGCCGCAAAACTCGTCCGTTTTGACAGCGAGGGGCACGGCGCGCACCGCGTGAGCAGGATTGAGCCGCTGCCGCAAGCGCCGACCGCAGGTCGAAAGCGAGACACGGTGACCGGGCGCCCCGAATACCGCCCGCAAAAGCCGGTCAAGAATACAAATGGGAGACGATTCCGCCCGATTTCTTCACGAAACCGTCGGGTGCTGCGATACT
>NZ_DBFOSR010000067.1:0-27072 GCF_048427265.1 Paraeggerthella sp. | reverse complement strand
CGGCACGGCGCTGCGATCGATTGCCGCGGAGGGCGTTCCTGCGCTGGTGCACTGCGTGAACGGCAAGGACCGCACCGGTGTGCTCTGCGCCGTGCTGCTGCGCGCATCGGGAGTCCATCCCGACGACGTCATGGCCGACTACCTGGCAACGAATCAGGTGAACGCCGCGTCCATGCGCGCGGAGGCCGCATCGCTCGGCGCGGGCATGACCGACGGGGAGCGTGCGATCCTCCAGTCGTTTCTCGAGGCGCGACCGGCGTACCTGGACGCGTTCTTCGCGGAAGTGGACAACGCGTTCGGCTCGTTCGACCGCTACGTGCGGGAAGGGTTGCGACTTCGTTTTGACCAGGTTGAACGGCTGGCTGCCCTGCTTGTGCGGTAGCTCGTCGGGGCGCGAGCGCATCGTCGCGCGCTTGTTGGTTGTTTCCCCACCTGGTGTTGGGTATTATTCGAAGTACGAAACGGCATCAAGGCGAACGGGATTCCCCTCATGACACGCACGAATTGTACGGACCGCATCATAGACGGCGTCATCGCGCGCCGAAAAGCGGTTGTGGCGGCGTTCGTGACCGTCGCCATCGTGTGTGCGGCCATGATTCCGTTCGTCGGCGTCAACTACGACATGGTCGACTATCTGCCGGACGAAGCCCAATCGACCACCGCCGTGGAAATCATGAGCACGGAATTCGCCCAGGCTGTTCCGAATGCGAACGTGCTGGTGCACGACGTGTCCGTGGCGCAGGCCCTCGAACTTAAGAGCAAGATCGCCGCTGTTGACGGTGTGGAGTCCGTTATGTGGCTCGACGACGTCATGGATGTGGCAACGCCGCTGGAAATGGCCGATCCGTCGCTGGTCGAAACGTACTACCGCCATGGCGCAGCTCTGTTCCAAGTGGCGGTTGCCGAAGGCTTCGAGGGTCGGGCCGTTCCCGCGCTGCGTGCGCTGGTGGACGAGGCGGGGCCGGGAAACGCAGTGTCGGGCGAAGCCTCCGATACGGCGCAGACCACGGCCAGTACGGGCGAGGAAACCGGAAAAGCCGCGCTGGTCCTGGTTCCCATCATCGTGCTGCTGCTGGTTCTTTCCACTCGGTCTTGGATCGAGCCGGTGCTGTTTCTTGCGGCCATCGGCGTGTCTATCATCATCAATATGGGTACGAACATCGTGTTCGGCCAGGTGTCGTTCATCACGTTTTCGGTGAGCCCCATCTTGCAGCTGGCGGTTTCGCTGGACTACGCCATTTTCCTGCTGCACGCTTTCGCGGCCGAGCGGGCTCTTCAGCCTACTCCCGAGCGTGCGATGGCCGTGGCTATGCGCACGTCGCTGTCCACGATCGCCGCAAGCGCCGTCACCACGCTTTTCGGATTTATGGCGCTGTCGTTCATGCAGTTCCAAATCGGCGCCGATCTGGGCATCAACCTGGTCAAGGGCATCGTGTTCAGCTTCTTCACGGTCATGATGTTCCTGCCGGCCCTCACGCTTTCGCTGTACAAGCTTATCGACAAGACGGCGCACCGGCCCTTGCTGCCCTCGTTTCGCAACGTGGGGCGCGTGCTGGCGAAGGTGCGCGTGCCGGCGCTCGTGTTGGTGCTTGCGCTGGTGGTGCCGGCGTATTTGGGCCAGGCCCATACCGTGTTCACCTACCAGAACAGCGAGCCTGATCCGAATTTGCGCGCAGGGGCCGACACGCTCATGATCCAAGACGAGTTCGGTCAGCAGAACGCGGTGGTGGTGCTGGTCCCGCGCGGCGACGTTGCCGCCGAAGCGGCGCTTTCGGCCGATTTGGCGAAGGTCGACAACGTGGCCAGCGTCATCTCGTACGCGGCAACCGTAGGGGCGACCATCCCGCAGGGTTTCGTGGGCGCGAGCGTGCTGGATCAGTTCTACTCGCAGAATTGGGCGCGCATCATCGCTTATACGGACACCGACGTGGAGAGCAGCGAGGCTTTCGCTACGGTCGAGGCCGTTCAGCGTACGGCGGCTGCGCATTACGGCACGTACTACACGGCGGGGCAGTCGGCGAACTTGTACGACATGAAGAACATCGTGGCCGTTGACAACGTGGTGGTTGCTGCGGTGGCGTTCACGGCCATCCTGCTGGTGCTGCTGGTGACGTTCCGTTCGCTGCTGCTGCCGCTGGTGCTGCTGTTGGCCATAGAGT
Organism: Paraeggerthella sp.; assembly: GCF_048427265.1. Classification (NCBI taxonomy): domain Bacteria; kingdom Bacillati; phylum Actinomycetota; class Coriobacteriia; order Eggerthellales; family Eggerthellaceae; genus Paraeggerthella; species Paraeggerthella sp. The sequence continues at coordinate 24,913 of NZ_DBFOSR010000067.1, read as the reverse complement.
CGGGCATCTGGATCAACCTGTCCATCCCGTACTTCACGGGCGATTCGGTGAACTTCATCGGATACCTGGTTATCAACACGGTGCAGCTGGGAGCGACCATCGACTACGCCATTCTGCTGACCACGCACTACCTGACCCATCGCAAGAATCTTCCTGCGCGCAAAGCGGCGTATCGGGCCTTGGGCGAGACGTTCCCGTCGCTTCTGGTTTCGGCGGGCATTCTGGCTACAGCCGGGTTCGCGCTGGCGTTCTCGTCCACCATGTCGGCGGTTGCCAGCCTGGGCATGCTGCTCGCGCGCGGTGCGTTGCTGTCGTTTGCGCTGGTCACGTGCTTCTTGCCGGCATTGCTCGTGCTGCTTGACGGCCCCATTCGCCGGACCACCTGGCGTGCGAACTTCGCGCCCAAAACGCAAGAGGGCGCGGCGGGCGACGTGTCTGCGGCATCGGAAGCTTGCTGTTCGAATCCCTCGGTCGCGCTTGGAGGCGCTTCCGTTTCCGTGCTCCATACAAGTGAAGGAGACGAATCATGAGGAATCATCCCTGCATGCGCACGGGCCTTGCGGCCCTGCTGACCATTGCCTTGTCGGTGGCGTGCGTACCCGGCGCGCTCGCGCTTGCCCAGGACGAATCGGCGAAAGAGCCCGGGGCGAGCGGCGCATCGGCGCAGCCGGCTTCCACCGCAACGTATCGGAAGTCCGAGGTGGTGTACGCGAACCTGACGGCAAGCGGGAAGCCGGAAGCGGTGTACGTGGTCAATCGCTTCGACGTAACGGGTGCGGGATCGATCGCGGACTACGGCGATTACACGGCGGTGCAGAACCTGACCAACCAGGCGGATCTGAAGCGCCAGGGCAACGCCACCGTGTTCGAGGCGGGTGAGGGCGCGTTCTTCTACCAGGGCGACGCGGCGCGGACGGCGCTGCCCTGGCGCGTGTCGCTTGAATACAAGCTGGACGGCAAAACCGTGCCGGCCGATCAGCTGGCCGGCGCGTCAGGGGCCTTGTCCATCCGGGTGAGCACTGCGCGAAACGATGCGGTTCCCCCGGCGTTCTACGACAGCTTCATGATGCAGATCACGTTTACGCTGCCGGGGGCTGTGGCATCCGACGTGACGGCCGAGGGGGCCACGGTGGCAAGCGCGGGCCAAGACACCACGGCAGCGTTCACCGTTCTGCCTGGCCATGATGGTGACTTCGAGTTGAAGGCCCAGGTGAAGGATTTCCGTATGGCGGGTGCGCAAATAGCCGCGCTGCCGTATTCCTCGGTTATTGAGATGCCGGACACGAGCGGCATGGCGGACGGCATGACCAGTTTGTCCGATGCCGTGAGCCAGCTTGCGGCGGGAGCGTCGTCGCTGGCTTCGGGCGCGAGCGCACTGTCGAGCGGCGTTCAAGGGCTTTCGTCGGGCGCGACGTCGTTCGGGCAAGGTTTGGCGCAGCTCGACTCGTCTTCGGGTGCGCTTGTGGAAGCCTCGAGCCAGATCAAGACCGCGTTCGATGCCATGTCCGCGGCGTTGTCGAAGATCGATCCCGCCCAGCTTGAGCAGCTCAAGCAGCTTCCGGACGCGATCGACCAGATAGCGGACGGACTCGAGGTGCTTGCTCGGCAAGCGCATGCGGTGCAGCAGGAGTATTCCCAGGCCATGACGGCGCTCGATGGGGCGATCGGGGGGCTGTTGGCGAATGCTCCGACGCAAGGTCAGATCGATTCGTTGAAGGAATACGTCAAGGGCGATTCCTCCCAAGCTGAAACCGTGCAGAAGCTTCTGTCGGTGTACGAGGCTGCTCAGGCGGTCAAAACGGCGTACGTCGAAGGGAAGCCGGCGTTCGACGATGCCGACAATGCGCTGTCTGCCTCCGCGGTCGCGCTCGACCAGCAGGTAGCTGCGTTGCGCGCCGCTGCCAAGCTGCTGGATGCGGCCGTAGCCGACGGGCGCGTTGACCAGCTGGTGCAGGTGGTCGAGGGGTTGTCTCAGCTGCCTGCTTCGTACGGCCAGTTCCACGACGGCTTGGTGCAGTACACCTCTGGCGTGTCGGCTCTGGCTGCCAGCTATGGCGATCTCGAGTCCGGAACGTCGTCGCTTGCGGGTGGCGCACGCCAGCTTTCGGGAGGCGCGGGCTCGCTGAGCGGCGGGTTGGGCCAGCTCAATGCGACCACGATCACGCTGCCGGAAACCATGCGCAAGCAGATCGAGGAGATGACCGCGGAATTCGATTTCCCCGAATTCGACCCGGTGTCGTTCGTGTCGCCTGACAACAAGAACGTTGCTGCCGTGCAGTTCGTGATGTCCACGGCGGCCATCGAGAAGCCCGAGGCGCCGCAGGAAGAGGAGTCGAAGGCCGAGCCGACGCTGTGGGATCGCTTCTTGGCGTTGTTCCAGGGATAGAGGGTTTGCGGACGGGGAAGGGGCGGCTTGCCGCCCTCTCGGTCGGGTGGCGGCGGCTCTTTTGCCGGCCCGTCCGGCTTCGACCGTCTCGCCTTCCCCTCGCGCGGGCACGAAATCGCGGGTCTGCGCTCCCCGGATAGCTTCGTTGCCGCGCCGCCCGCGACTGCCTGCTCTCTGACCTGGGGTTCTCGTGCATGTGCGCGACACGGCGCGCCCCGCAGGTCGTTTCGTGCAGCGCAGACCCGCGATTTCGTGCCCGCTGGGGGCCGCATCGGGAATTGCGTGACTCCCGATGACGGCGCGGGCACGCTCTGTTTCCCGAAGGGGCGACTCGATTCGCCGTTGCTCGCGAGGCGCTTTGCTAGCCAGGCAGCACGATGCCGAAGTGCTCTTCTAAAAGCGCCCGGAACATGTCTTCGGAATCGACGGCTTTCGTCTCCTTGCCCTCGGGCGTCACCTGGGTGAACGTGTTTGCGGTGATGGACACGTTCCCGTTTTCGGTCCGACGGTTGATCAACCTTTGCTGCGTGAACATGGAATCGGGATGCGTGGAGCAGTAATGGGAAAGCGGCACGAAATCGGTCAGGGCTATCGGTGCGTCAAGCAGGGCGAACGCAGGCGTTTCCGTTGCGTCGCCGCGCCGCCTTTTCGCTGCGTTCCCGCAGTATACGAGGTGCCACCAGCACGAATCGTGCAGTTCGACGCGAAACGCCTGCCCGCACCATTCGACCTCCGCGCCATCGACAAGGGGGATGGCGCATGCCGGCGAAGGCCCGCCGTAGCCGACTTCCGCGATGTATCGCTGTCCTTCTACGCGTGCGATCGTGCCCCGGTGCAGGATGGGGTAGACGTAGCCCCGGTCTTTCAGGCTGCGTCCCAAGCAAGGCGACGTTTCAACGCCCATGTGCTTGAGCAATGCGTTGAACAGGGCGTTCAGTTCGAAGCAGTAGCCGCCGCGCCGTCCGACTACAACCTTGTCGAATATGTCGGGTATGCCCAACGAAACAGGGCGATGGTAGTCGCATGCGTCCAGGTTCTCGAAAGGGATGCGGCTTTGGTGCGCTAGGATCATGCGGTCCAAGTCGCTTTTCGACAGCGGCAGCTCGGGCTGTTCCATCTCCAGCCTTTCCCAGTACTTTTGAACATCGGGGATGTCTTCGTACAGCTCCTCGTACATTGCGGCTCCTATCGTGAGTGCGTCGAGCGCCGCCTGCTGCAGTGGGCAAGCAAGCGCGCCTCGGTGCGATGGTTGTTCCATGGTCGCTCTTTCGGTCGTGGTCGCGCATCCCTCCCGAAGGATGAACCGGGCTCATTCGCTTGTGTTCGAAGGCTGATTTCTTTCATTGCTCGTGCGGGTTGGGGTGTCGTGGGGGGTCTTTCTCGTTAGGGTGGCCCCGCATCCTCGTGTGCGGGCATAAAATCGCGGGTCTGCGCTCCCCGGGCGACTCCGCCACCACGCCGCCCGCGACCCCCTGTTCCCTGGCCTGGTGTTTTCGTGCGAGCGCACGAAACGACGCCCTCCGTAGGGCGCTTCACGCAGCGCAGACCCGCCAGTTCGTGCCATCGCCTCCAAGCGCTGCGTCTTTCGTCGTCTCCGCCTCCCGCGGAGGCTTCCTCGATCAATCACCTCTGATGCCGAAGCGCCCTTCGGGAAACGCGCTGCGCTAGAAGTCTCAAGCTGCAACGAGGCGGTGCGGCAGGCCCTTCGTCACGCTCCGCTGCATACCTTTCCGAAATCGCGTACAATGTTCTCGATAATTGTCTTAGGATAATGTGCGGGCGTTTGGGAGAAGGCTTGCGGCCAGGGAGGGGGGCGGCGCGTTGTTCGGATCGCTGATCGTGTGCTACTTGTTCTTGGGCGGCGCGGGAGCCGGTGCTTGCCTGGTTTCGGCTGCGCTGAGCTTGCTGTCTCCTGCTTCTCTGACCGTGCAGCGCATGCCTGGTCGCACGGGTTCGCCTTGCAGGATCGTTCGCCTGCCTGAAGCGTATAGGCGACTGCTTGCTCCGGGGCTTGCCGCGGGATTGACGGCGCTTGGAGCTGGCATGGTCTGCTTGCTGGCGGACGTCGGGCGCATCGATCGCGTGGCGTCGCTGCTTCTGAACCCTTCATTGTCGTACGTTGCGGCGGGCGCCTGGGCTTTGGCCGCGTGCTTCTTGCTGGCGTGCTTCTTGCTGGTTGCATGGGTCGGCTTGGCCCGCCTCTCGGTTGCGGTGGTTCGCGTGGCCGAGGTTTTGCTGGCTTTGGCATCGGTCGTGACCATGGCGTATACGGGCTTACTGCTGCAGAGCATGCCCTCGGTGCCGCTCTGGTCGACGCCTTGGCTTCCGGTGCTGTTCGTCTTTTCGTCGCTTTCGTGCGGATGCGCTATGGTTCTGGCTGTCGGTCAGTTCTCAGGCGCAGCGCGAATGTTCGGGGGCGTGTTTCGGCGGCTGGCGGCTGTCGATGCCGTGGTCGTGGCGTGCGAGATTCTGGTTGCGGCAGCTTACGTAGCTGCGGTTTCGGGGCTGACCGCGCTGGGGGCTCCTGCGTTTTCCGGTTCGAGCGGCACCGGACAGGCGCTGGCCGTCTCGTCGCAGGTTTTGGTTGGCGGCCCGGACGCGTGGCTGTTTTGGGTTGTGTTCGCGGCGGGCGGACTTGCCTTTCCGCTTGCGGCTGATTTGGCGATCGTGCGGGTTGCGAAGCCTTTGCCGATGATGGCTTTAGCTGTGGCTGCGGGTGTTTTAGCCGGTGGGCTCGCTTTGCGGTATTGCCTGGTTGAAGTGGGAATGCAGCCTGTTTTGCAGATGGGATTGTGATAAGGATGGAGAGTGCGACCAATGGATAAGTCCACGTTTCCTTTCGAAGTTGATGCAACTACCGACGTGCCTTTGTGGGTACAGCTGCGCCAGCGGCTTATCTATTTGATCAATTCCGGTTATTTCAAGCCGGGCGATCGGTTGCCGACGGTGCGTGGGCTGGCGTCCGACATTTCCATCAACTACAACACGGTGAACAAGGCGTATCTCAGCCTTGTGTCCGATGGATATCTGGAATCGACGCGTGGGCGTGGCGTGTTCGTGCGCGACTTGGATGCGGAGATGGACGAAGGATTCGCAAAGGAGATCGATAGCCTTATGGACGATTGCATTGCGGCGTGTCGCGACCTGGGCTTGTCTCTTGACGACGTGCAGCGGTGCATGCTCCTTAAGATCAAGCAGGCAAAAATGGCCGAGGGGATTGAGGACGATACTTCAGTGGAGGGATCTGGCCGTATCGTGAAGGTGGACGTGATCGGTGCATCTGGCGGCAAAGTGCGCGGCGCATGATCAACTGGTATAAGAAGAGGGAAGAAACCGACATGAATCTTGAAAACAGCAGGAATGCTCGGCGCAGGCGGACGACTGAAGCCGAGTCGCGTTCGTTCGGAGGGCGTTCCTCGTGGAGGGTGCTTCCCGATGCGAATACGGAAGTGGCGGGCGAGCGCGCTTCGAGCGCGGGCGTGCTGCTGTTTACCGCGACGGTGTTTCTGGTGACGTTTTGCCTGATTATGGGCATCTCGATAGGGGCAACGGGTCGTATGGGGCTGGTTTCTCTTGCGCTTTCGCTGGTTATGGGGCTGCTGGCTGCCATGTCTACGCATATCGCGCAGCAGTGGGAAAAGGTGGTGGTGCTGCGTTTCGGCAAGTTCAATCGAGTCTCCGGGCCGGGGTTGTTCTGGACCATCCCTATTGTCGAGCAGAACACCATGCGCGTGGACAACCGCGTTCGCGTGACCACGTTCGGAGCCGAAGAAACCCTGACGGCCGACCTGGTGCCGCTCGATGTGAACGCGGTCCTGTTCTGGCACGTGTGGGATGCAAAGGCAGCGTGCATGGAGGTGGGGGACTTCACGCGCGCGGTGGAGCTTGCCGCTCAGACGGCTTTGCGCGACGCTATCGGTCGGGGAGGTGCGGCTGAGGTTGCCATTCGCCGCGAACAGCTGGACCGCGAACTCAAACGCGCGCTCGAAGAGAAGGTGGAGCCTTGGGGCATTACCATTCTGTCGGTGGAGATCCGCGACATCTTGCTGCCGAAGGAGTTGCAAGATGTTATGTCGCTTGAGGCTCAGGCCGAGCAGCGCAAGAAGGCTCGCATCATTCTTATGGAGGCTGAGCAGGACATCTGCGAAATGATGGACGATATGGGCGATACATACGCGCGAAACGATGCTGCGCTGCGGTTGCGCTCCATGCATCTTCTGTATGAGAGCGTTCGGGAAACCGGCGGCACGGTTGTGGTGCCAAGCAGTTTCAGCGAGGGCTTTGGGGACGTGCTCGGCGACGCTGCGAAAGACGTTCTTGGCGGGAAAGGCGGGAAAGCGTAAGGTCTTGTTGTCGCGTTTCCAAGTTGCGTGGCTGTTCTGTACACAATTCGTGCGTACGCAATAATTCTCGTCCGATTACCCTTGATTCGTGCCATAGGTCGAGCCGTGCGAGCCGAGCGCAAGGCGCAAGGCTACACGCAAACCGATCTTGCAGAATTGTGCGGCGTAAGCTTGTCGGACTTGATGCTGGTTGAATGCTTGTGCTTGTCGACTGCTCGGATGTGCGGGGTCGACGTTCCTGCTATTGATCTGCTGGATTTGAAGGTTCCCGCGCTTTGCATTGAACGGTACGAGCTGAAGCGACCGCTGACATTGTTTCTAAAATAGAATAATACTGCCGGTAAATTATCCTATGACAATCATTGATTGTCATAGGATAATTTCGTATAGTGCAGGCAAGGGAATTTGGCCAATTCTTGTCAGGAACGTATTGGGGGATATCCGATAGGATTGCGCTTGGGATTCGCGGCAATAGATTCGCGATCCATTTCGCAGGGGGATATCCTGACGAGATCTTTGGAGGAGGAGAAATGTCAGGAACAACCAGCTCGCAGAGCGGGCTCACGCGTAGGAGTTTCCTGAAAACAACCGGCGTTGCGGCTGGGGCGTTGGGCCTTGCGGGCGCCGTTGGCATGACTACGCCCGATGGTTGGCTTGCGCCCTCGGAGGCCCACGCCGAGCCTGAGGAGCGAGTGGGGTATACATTCCACTATCGACATTGTCAATGCAACTGCCACTTGAAGTGCACCGTTCGCGATGGTCGCATGGTTCTTGTCGAGCCGAATACTTGGCCGGATAAGAGAAACGAAACCGTATGCTTGAAGGGTATCTCTGAGATCCAGCATACATACAGCTCTGAGCGGCTGCAGGTTCCCCTAAAGCGCGTTGGCGAGAGGGGGTCGGGAGATTTTATCGAGATAACTTGGGAAGAGGCTCTTGACACCATTGCCGACAAGGTAAAGGAAACCCAAGAAAAGTACGGCGCAGGGGCCATTGCTTTCCAGACGGCAGTGGATTCCCTAACCACGTTCTTGCCAAAGCTTCTCAAAGGACAAGAAAAACCCCACCGCGGCATTGATATCGGTTTAGGGAATGGGTTTTCGCCGGCATTGGCTGAATCTGGTCAACAGGGAGCATCCTCGAATGAAGTTGCTGACTGGAAAAATGCTAAAACCATTCTCAACGTCGGTTGCAATATGCTCGAAACCTGCATGGTGACGGCTCCTTACTTCTTTGAGGCAAAGGAAGCGGGTGCAGAAATTATCACGCTGGATCCCAATTTTTGCACCACTGCTGCAAAAAGCTCTCGCTGGATACCTATGATCGCGGGTACTGATTCGGCATTGTATCTGGGGATGATTACAATCATTCTAGAGAATGAATGGTATAACGAGCCGTATCTTAAGGCTAATACCAGCATGCCTTTCTTGGTCAAGCGTTCCGATGGATCGCTTTTAAGGGAGCGCCCTGCCGTCGACGGCAAGCAAACAGGTGACGATAATCCGTTCATGGTTTGGGATGGGCGCACGGGCTCGCTTGCTGGATACCGCGCAGATGGCGTAGACCCAGTGCTTGATTTCGAAACGTCCATCAATGGCGAAGAGTTCGTCACTGTTTTTCGACTGCTAAAAGAAAGCCAGAAAAAATACCCTGCTTCATGGGCTGCGAGGACAACGGGCGTAGATGAAGATGTTCTTGTCGAAATAACCGACAAGTATGCAAACCACGGACCTTCGATTCTCTCGTTTGGATTCGGCGGTGGTGAGAAGTTCTATAACGCTGATGTTGCCGGGCATGCAGCCGTTTTGCTTGCGACCCTTGTGGGTTCGTTTGGAACTGACATTCCTGGTTGGGGCGCAGGCGCGTACGTCAATGCTTACCAAAAGATATTCGGCGCAGGAAAACTGGCTAGTTGGCCGCTTCCCGATGAATGCAAGACGGCACCGGCTCCCAAAGCGAGCGTTGACTACCGCGATGAAGAGAGCGGCATTCGTTTCATGTGGGTTCAAAACGGAGGCTTTCAGCAAATTGCGGGAAACCAGAATCGAACGAACGAATGGGCGAAAACGCTCGATTTCGTTGTCGTTCAGGACATTTGGCATACTCCTTCGGTTGATTGGGCTGACATTGTCCTTCCTGTTTGCTCTCATTTTGAAGTCGACGAAGAAGTGGGTTTCTTGCGCGCGCTGCGCGGCCATGTTCTTCTCCAGCAGAAAGTGCTCGATCCTTTGTTTGAAAGCAAAACCGATTTTTGGATCGATTGCGAAATGGCGAAGCGCTTGGGGTACGGAGATTTTCTGCCGAAAAGCCAGGAAGAACTCGCCCGCTTTCAGCTTGATTGTGCCACCGACAAAGCGATTGCTGGCATAACGCTTGACGAGGTTATTGCCAGCAACGGTGTGGTGGCGCTTAAGAATCAGCCTGAGATTGCGCGTAGCTATAGTGGCCAAACCTATAAAACCACATCGGGAAAGATAGATCTGTATTACGAGAATCTTGTAAAGCATGATCAAGCCTTGCCTCAATACGAAGCTCCTTGCGAGGCTTACGAAGAGAATCCCTTGCGAGAGAAATACCCTTTGGTTATGACCCAGCGTCGATCGAAGTACTTCATTCACCAGAACCTCATGGACGCTACGTGGATACGTCAGTATTACAAACCGACGCTAGAAATGAACCCGGGCGACGTATCTTCGCGTGGGTTGGCGTCCGGTGATATGGTCGAAGCGTTTAACGATCGCGGTTCCTTCAGTTGCGAATGCGTCGCCACTGAGGCGGTTCGTCCGGGCATGGCTGTTATTGTCGAGGGCATTTGGAGTCAGTACATGGGTTCTGGGGACTTGCAAAATGTCACCAATGATGCCGTCAACCCCAGGGGAAAAGCACTTGCCAAAGGTCGTGTTACTCCTTTCAACGACACGCTCATCGAAGTTAAGAAAGCATAGGTGATCGAATGACTAGGCTGGGAATAGCTATCAATTTGGATCGCTGCACTGGTTGCAATACGTGTGCAATGGCGTGCAAGATGCAGAACAATGTGCCCATGGGCATGACGTGGAACCGAGTGATTAATGAGGGATGCGAATCTGAGTTCGGAGTTCAAGGAACTTACCCTGATGTTACGCGCACGTATCTGCCTATTGCCTGCCAGCATTGCGAGAATCCGGCGTGCTTGCGCGTATGTCCGACGGGGGCTACGTACAAGGATGACAAGGGACGCGTGGAAATTGACTACGAAAAGTGCATCGGTTGCCGTATGTGCATGGCTGCTTGTCCGTACAATGCACGCGTGTTTAATTGGAGTGATCCGGTTCGCGATCCTGATTTCAATTATGGAGACAAAAGCGTACCGGTGCGCGGAAAGGGCGTTGCTGAAAAGTGCACGTTGTGCAAAGAGCGCACCGACCGCGACGAGCAGCCTATGTGCGTGAAATGCTGCCTATCAAAAGCTCGCACATTCGGTGATCTTGATGATCCCGAGAGCGAGATATCGAAGCTCGTCGTTGCTCGCAAGGCCGGCGTCCTCCTTGAGGAACAAGGTACCCGCCCGCAAGTCCATTACTTCAACTAGGGAGGAGGTGCAAACCATGCAAACCTCTACGAAAACTAAAGCTGCCATCGGGGTGCTGGGAATGCTGACGGTGGCGGGTGTTGCCGCTTGGATTTATCAGCTGATGGGTGGTCTTGGCGTGACGGGCATGAATAACGGCACGTCGTGGGGCCTTTACATCACGTGCTTCATGTTCTTTGTGGGCTTGTCGGCCGGCGGCCTCATCGTTGCATCGTCGGCTAGCGTGTTTCATGTGTCCGATTACAAGAAGGTGGCGTTGCCCGCGGTTATTCTATCCACGGTGTGCATCTGCTGCGCAGGAATGTTCGTGCTTATCGATCTTGGCGGCATTCAACGGGTGTGGCGCATTGTTACGGGACCGAACGTGATCTCCCCCTTGTTCTGGGATATTTGCGTTATCACGATGTATCTTGTCATCAACCTGGCGTACCTGTACTTTATGACGTCAAAAAAGCCGGGTGCCCAGGATAAGGTTGCTGTCGTTAGTCGCTTTGCCTTGCCCATCGCTATTCTGGTGCATTCAGTGACCGCGTGGATCTTCGGTCTGCAGATTGCGCGAGAGGGTTGGTATTCCGCCATCATGGCGCCGTTGTTTGTGGCTTCGGCTATGGATTCGGGCTTGGCGTTGCTGCTTCTGGTGTTGAACGGATTGAACAAGTCGGGTGTGTTCAAGACGGACAAGAGACTGTTGGCGAACTTGGCGGGACTTTTGGCTGTATGCGTTGCTGTCGACGCGTTCTTTATCGGCTGCGAGGTTCTGACCATGGCTTATCCAGGTGCTGCCGGAGCCGATACGTTAGCCATCATGACAACCGGAGCGACTGCGCCTTTCTTCTGGTTTGAAATTGTGGTTGGCTTGCTGATTCCGTTTTGCATTCTGGCGTTTGCGAAAAACCGTCAACGGCAAGGTTTGGTTGTTTTCTCCAGCGTGCTGGTGGTGGCTGGCGTGTTCTTCAAGCGCGTGTGGCTGCTGCTTACCTCGTTCTCCCATTTTAATGTGCCGGGTGCTCCGGGTGTGTCGTTGGGAACTGTTAATGCCCAGCAGGGAGGTACCGACATGTGGGCGCTGGCTGGTACCTACGTTCCTACTTGGGTTGAAGTCGTTGTAGTATTGGGCGTTGTGGCATTGGGGGCTTTGGCGTTCGTGGCGCTGACGCGTATGCTGATGCCGACGAATAGGACGAATACCTCTTCGGCAGATGCGCGTCGCGTGGTTGAGCCCGCGTCGGAATCTGTTCAGTAAGAGAAAGAATGCGCCGGACGCTTTTGTCAGGTTCGGCGCGTCGACTGATTTCAAGAAAGGACGACTCTATGGCCGGTATTCCTTGGAAGGCTTTGTCTGAGGCGTACGGATTCCTGGGCAATTCGCTGCTTGCTCCTATGACCATGACGGCGTCGGTTGGTCTTGACGGGCGCTTTTGGGAGGCGTTTCCTACGTTCGGAGATCAAGGTTTGACTGACGCCGTTGCTGCGTGCGTTTGCTGGACTCAGTCTGTTCGCTCACGCGCAGAGGAGAGCGGGGAAGACTCGGTCGAACGCTGCGCCGTGGAATATACCCGCCTGTTTATTGGTCCTCCGTCTCCTTTGGCACCGCCATGGGAAACGATGTATCGAGCTTCGAACGTTACGGTTGGCTTCGGTCAAGCTACTTTCGAAATGCGTCAATTGTTGCGCGAGGCCGGCCTTGAACTTCGAAACGACAATCGCCAGTATGAAGACCATATGGGCATCGAACTGCTATACCTTTCCGATCGATGTCGCTGGCTGTCGGGCGATCCTGTCGAGATCGTGGACGCTCGGCAGAAACTCGCTTCCTTTATCGACGATCACCCACTTGATTGGATTGGGTCCTTTAGAGATTGCGTGGAAGAGCAAAGCCCGGACGGTTATTTCTCCCGCATTCTATTGGTGACTCAGTGCTTGTTGAAGTGGCATCGGGCGGAATTGTCGGCTCTTTGATCGGGCTTAACCGTTCGCCTTCTCGATTTGCGTCCCCAAAAAAGACGAGCCCCGTTTCGGGGCTCGTCTCGACATGTGCGTTGATCTGCGCGGTTAACCTCTTCCCAGAAGCTTCCTCATGGCCAGCGCGGCGCCTGCCACAAGGGCGAGACACGCCGAAGCGAGTGCAACCACAAGGGGCGTGCTCGTGCTCTCGTCACCCGTTTGGGTCAGGTTCGAGGTTTTCGACTCCTTCGCAGCTGCGGGCAAGGGCTTGGCTTCGGTCTTGGATGTTCCGGAGGTTTCTGTCGTCAAGGTTGCACCGGGTTCTTCCAGCTTGCTCCCGGATTCCGAATCGGAGACTTCCTGCTTCGGGCCGTTTTCCGCTCCCTGGTCCTGGGCGTTCGACGAATTCCCCTCGTTCGATCCTCCGTTGCCCGACGCCGACTGGTCCCCGTTGCCCGTCGAGTTGTCGGGCGGGGCGGGTGCGTTCGGCTCTCCCGTGCCAGGTTTGCTTTCCTCTGGCGAGGGGTTCTCGTTGCTTGCCGGGGGAGCAGGCACGACGACATCTTCCGATCCCGGTCGATCGGCATTGCCCGGCGCGCCTTCGCCAGAGCCGCCGTTCTCGGGAGTGGAAGGCGTGGGCGGCTCAATAGGAGCCGTCGGTTCGTTGGGGGATGGGGCGGGTTCGACAGGCGTCGAAGGTTCGTTCGGAGCCGGCGTCTCGCCCGGAGCCGGGTTCGGGGTGGGCGTTGCCTCCGGCGCAGGATCGGGGTCGGGCGCCGGCGCCGGCTTGTTCGCTTCTGCATCTTGCTCGTGCTGGGTGATGAACGCCAGGCAGTCGTTCAGTTCGTTGCGGTAACGGTTTTCCCAGCCCTGGTGGTACTGGGGCTGGCCCTTGTAGAACACGCTCACGTTCTCCACCACGTAGTTGCATAGCTTGGTGACGAACTCGCGGTCGGTCATGTCGTTGGTAAGCCCGGCTCCCGGCCAGTCGTACCCTTCGCTAAGGTAATGGTACGTGCCGTTCCAGTCGTATCCGTCCGAAACGCCGCCCACGAACTTCTTCCAACCGGAAGGTCCGAACAGGCTGTTCAAGCCCCAGCACAGGCCCTTCACGGCATCGGAGCGGTTCGAAATGTCGATGCCTCTGCTGGCCAGGTATTCCTGCGCGGGAAGGTACGAGTTGTTGTACGCGTAGCTGTCCTGCAGGCCGGAGAACTCGGTCGGGTTGGCGGCGTATGCAAGGTGCCATGAATCTTCGAGCCTCTGGCCGACCTCGGTCAGCTTCCTGGCGCTTTCGTCGTACAAATCGCCCGAGATGTCCGTGGAGGAAACCCACTCGAACATGTGGTACGTTTCAGGATCGTACGCGTAGCATGCCTCCAGAAATCCCTTGAGGGTGTGGCGGTTGTCGAACTGGTAATACCCCATTGCATGGTATCCGTCGCCATAGGAAAGCCCCTGGTTGTAGTTCCTGCCGCTCTCGTATTTTGCGAAGTACTTCATCTCGCTTGAAACTGCAACCGGATCGAGCGACACCGCGTACGGCATTGCGATAGAGCGAGCAAGCCTGGTTTTCGGCAAGTTATCGGAGTAGAAGTCGTCCTTGTCGTAATCCGCGGGCTTCTGTATCGCGTTCGAAGCCGATGCGTCCGTCGAAGCAGCTTCGGAAGGAATGGGCTCGTCGGCAAGGGCCGCTGCTGGCATCATGCTGCATGCAAGGGAAAGCGATACGCCTAAGGCGAGCGCCTTCGGTGCGCTGGGTTGTCCCATGGGGACCTCCGTTCTGCGTGTATGGTGCGTTTCATCTGCGTTTGTGGTAGTGCGCGCCAAGACGCGCATCCGCCGGGGCCGATCGGAGGAATCAGCACGAAGCGGAACAATAAGTTTCTCACGCGCGCGCGAGAGGAAGCCAGTTCGGCGGCGTCTTCTCCATGGCTTTGCGACAAATTAAACAGAATTGCTGGGCAACCAGGTGCATCGGCGGCGCGTCGCGTCGGCAAGGTTGATCCGGTTGCGTCGTGTTGCCTGGCTCCACCTCGTTCAGCAGCGGAAGCGTCCCCTTTTGTCAAAACGGACGAGTTTTGCGGCGATTTTTGCCGCATCGGGGCGGTTTCGCGTGAGGCGGTTTTGCATCGTGCCAGGTCATAAGCTTGTCGTTCGCTATTATTCTGCCTTGAGGACCAGCAAAACTCGCTCGTTTTGACAGTGGGCAACGGCAGGCGGCAGGCGGCTGCGGGCAACGGTAGGCAGCGAACGGCGGGCAGCGAGCGGCGGCGAACGGCGGCCCCGCCGCGCGCAAGGCTGGAAGCCGCTGCGGATGCGTGCGCTCTGGCGGCGATCGCTCCAGGTGGGTTCCGGGGGAGGAGTCGCCCGAGCCCCCGCCGCGCGCGCAGCCCCTCGGCCCCCGCCTCCCGCCCCCGCCGCACGCGCAACTCCGCAGCCGCCTCTCGCCGCGCGAAAAATCGCCTTCCGCATCCAAAAATTCCAACGACATCCGCCCAGATGAACAGCCAAATCCACAATAAATTTCCACAGTTCGTAAAAATTTTTCTTGACATGGCTTGACGGGCGCACTATTTTTAAAACTTGCGACTTTTTCGCATTTTTGCGGGTGCACATGAAGGAGGAAAAGCCTCGTGGCTCAAGGAAAAACGACTGATCAGACCAGCCTTTATAGGGATCGGCGAAACTTCGCCAAGATTCCGGACGTCATGGACGTCCCCAACTTGATCGCTATCCAGACGGATAGTTTCGAGTTCTTCAAGGGCGAGGGCCTGGCGCAAGCGTTCCGTGACATCAGCCCCATCGAGAACAACACGAAAGATATGTGCGTGGAGTTCGGCAAGCACGAGTTTGGCGAGCCGAAGTACTCGGTTGACGAGTGCAAGGAGAAGGACGTCTCCTACCAGGCGCCGCTGTTCGTGGAGATCCGCTTCATCAACCGTGAAACGGGCGAAATCAAAGAGCAGGACGTGTTCATGGGCGACTTCCCGCTCATGACCCCGCGCGGTACGTTCATCATCAACGGCACCGAGCGCGTCGTCGTCAGCCAGCTGGTCCGCTCCCCGGGCGTGTACTTCGCCTCCGAGCGCGACAAGGCGTCTGACAAGATGCTCTACAACGCCAAGGTCATTCCCAGCCGCGGCGCGTGGCTCGAATTCGAAACCGACAAGCGCGACATCCTGTCCGTGCGCATCGACCGCAAGCGCAAGCAGCCGGCTACGCTGCTCGTGCGCGCCCTCGGCCTGGCTGAGACGCGCGAGGAGATCATCGAGCTTCTGGGCGCCGACGAAATGGTGCTGCGCACGCTCGACCGCGACCCCGCCACCACGAAGGAAGAGTCGCTCATCGAGCTGTACAAGCGCTTCCGTCCCGGCGAGCCTCCCACCATCGACTCCGCCCGCACGCTGCTCGAGGGCTTGTTCTTCAACCCGCAGCGCTACGACCTGGCGAAAGTCGGTCGCTACAAGATCAACAAGAAGCTGGGCTTCGATCCCGACTACGAGGCTTCCACGCTGACCGACGACGACATCGTGAAGACGATGCAGTACATCGTCGCGCTGCATGCCGGCGTCGAAGGCGTGCAGACCGACGACATCGACCACTTCGGCAACCGCCGCATCCGCACCGTGGGCGAGCTGATCCAGAACCAGTTCCGCATCGGCCTGTCCCGCATGGAGCGCGTCGTCCGCGAGCGCATGAGCATGCAGGAGCCCGACGAGATCACGCCGCAGTCGCTCGTGAACATCCGTCCCATCGTGGCGGCCATCAAGGAGTTCTTCGGCTCCTCGCAGCTGTCCCAGTTCATGGACCAGACCAACCCCGCCGCCGGCATCACGCACAAGCGTCGTCTGTCGGCCCTCGGCCCGGGCGGCCTGTCCCGCGAGCGCGCCGGCTTCGAGGTGCGCGACGTGCACACCTCCCACTACGGTCGCATGTGCCCCATCGAGACGCCTGAAGGCCCGAACATCGGCCTCATCGGCTCGCTGGCCACGTACGCTCGCATCAACCCCTACGGCTTCATCGAGACGCCGTATCGCCGCATCGTCGACGGCAAGGTGACCGACGAGATCGACTACCTGACCGCCGACGAGGAGGAGAACTACACCATCGCCCAGGCGAACGAGACGTTCGACCTCGAAACGCGCGAGTTCGTCACGTACGCCGAGGACGGTTCGTTCACGGTCGACAAGAAGGTTCTCTGCCGCACGAAGGACGCCGCCGGCGTCTTCGGCGAGCCCGACGAGGTGCCGCCCGCGCAGATCGACTACATGGACGTGTCCCCGCGCCAGATGACGTCGGTCGCAACGTCGCTCATCCCGTTCCTCGAGCACGACGACGCGAACCGCGCCCTCATGGGTTCGAACATGCAGCGCCAGGCCGTGCCCTTGCTGCGTCCGAGCGCGCCGCTCGTGGGCACCGGCATCGAGCACCGCATCGCGGTCGACTCCGGCGAGATCCTGGTCGCCCAGAACCCGGGCGTCGTGGACTACGTCGACGGCCAGACCATCATCATCCTGAACAACGACGGCGAGTACGACGAGTATCTGGTGCCGAAGTTCCAGCGCTCCAACCAGAGCGGCTGCATCAACCACCGTCCCATCGTGCGCAAGGGCGACGAGGTCCAGGCCGGCGACGTGCTGGCTGACGGCCCGTCCTGCGACGGCGGCGAGCTGGCGCTGGGCCAGAACCTCATGGTGGCCTACATGCCGTGGGAAGGCTACAACTACGAGGACGCTATCATCGTGTCCGAGCGCGTGGTGGCCGAGGACCTGCTCACGTCCATCCACATCTCCGAGTACGAGGTGGATGCCCGCGACACGAAGCTGGGACCCGAGGAGATCACCCGCGAGATCCCGAACATCTCCGACGACATGATCGGCGACCTGGACGCCGACGGCATCATCCGCGTGGGCGCCGAGGTGTTCCCGGGCGACGTGCTGGTGGGCAAGGTCACGCCGAAGGGCGAAACCGAGCTCACGGCTGAGGAGCGCCTGCTGCGTGCCATCTTCGGCGAGAAAGCCCGCGAGGTCCGCGACACGTCGCTCAAGGTGCCTCACGGCTCCGGCGGCCGCGTCATCGGCATGAGCCGCTTCAGCCGCGACGCCGGCGACGAGCTGGCTCCGGGCGTGAACGAGCTCGTTCGCATCTACGTGGCTCAGAAGCGCAAGGTTCAGCAGGGCGACAAGCTGTCCGGCCGCCACGGCAACAAGGGCGTTATCTCCCGCGTGCTGCCGGTCGAGGACATGCCGTACCTCGCCGACGGCACCCCCATCGACGTCATCCTGAACCCCCTGGGCGTTCCGTCCCGAATGAACGTGGGCCAGCTGCTTGAGAACCACCTGGGCTGGGCCGCGAAGTGGGGCTGGTCCGACGAGGAGGAGACCGAGGAGGTCGTGGAGGGCCCGATGCACGTGGCCACGCCCGTCTTCGACGGCGCTACGGAGAAGGAGATCTCCGACGCCATCGAGAAGGCGAACCGCAACCTGATCAACTACAACCATTACAAGTACGGCGAGAAGGCCCGCGACGAGTTCGTGCCGCAGCTTTCCCGCACCGGCAAGACCTGGCTCTACGACGGCCGCACGGGCGAGAAGTTCCGCGAGCCCATCACGGTTGGCCAGAGCTACATCCTGAAGCTGGGCCACATGGTGGACGACAAGATCCACGCGCGTTCGACCGGCCCCTACAGCCTGATCACGCAGCAGCCTCTGGGCGGTAAGGCCCAGTTCGGCGGCCAGCGCTTTGGCGAGATGGAAGTGTGGGCGCTGTACGCGTACGGCGCTTCCAACGTGCTCCAGGAGATCTTGACCGTGAAGTCCGACGACACCGCCGGCCGCGTCAAGTCCTACGAGTCCATCGTCAAGGGCGAGAACATCCCGGCTGCCGAGGTGCCCGAGAGCTTCAAGGTTCTGGTCAAGGAAATGAAGTCGCTCTGCTTGAACGTGGAGCTTGAGGGTCACGACCACCAGACGATCGACGTCACCAAGGACATCGACCGTCAGGATGATGGCGACCGTGCGCTGTACGAGGCCATCGCGGCCGACGCGCGCAAGACGGAAGAGGACGACGCGGCGAACGCTCTCGACAGCATTGCCGCTGAGCTGGGAGAATTGATGGGCGAAAGCAACAACGACACGAACGACCTCATCGGTGAAGGAGAGGAGCGATAAATGACGACGGAATTCGACGTTAACAATTTCGACGCTTTGCGTATCTCTCTGGCCAATGCCGAGGACGTGCGCAGCTGGTCGCGCGGCGAGGTCAAGAAGCCCGAGACGATCAACTACCGCACGCTCAAGCCGGAGAAGGACGGCCTGTTCTGCGAGAAGATCTTCGGCCCCACGAAGGACTGGGAGTGCGCGTGCGGCAAGTACAAGCGCGTCCGCTTCAAGGGCATCGTCTGCGAGCGCTGCGGCGTGGAGGTCACGCGCAGCAAGGTTCGCCGCGAGCGCATGGGCCACATCGAGCTGGCCGCGCCTGTGAGCCATATCTGGTACTTCAAGGGCAGCCCGAGCCGTCTGGGCTACCTGCTGGACATCCCGCCGAAGGAGCTGGAGAAGGTTCTGTACTTCGCCTCCTCCATCATCACGTCGGTTGACAAGGAAGCTCGCGAGGAGGACGCCGACGAGCTGCGCGACGAGCTGGCCGCCGACCTCGAAGAGCTGGACGCTGAGCGCGACCGCCTCGTCGAGGCCACGCGCCGTCTGTCCGTGGACTACGTGCCCGAGGACGACGATTTCGTTGACGATATCGACGAGGACGAGCGCATGACCGCCGAGGAGGTCGACGAGGAGATCGCCGACATCTACGAGGAGTTCAACGAGCGCAAGTCGCTGCGTCAGGACGCCTTCGACGCCTTCATGAAGGTCGAGCCGAAGCAGCTCGTGCCGGACGAGGCCCTGTATCGCGAGATGCGCCTCAACTACCGCGACTACTTCACGGGCGGCATGGGCGCCGAGTCCGTGCGCGACCTGCTGGACGCCATGGACCTTGCGGCCGTGTCCGAAGAGCTGCGCGACACCATCGCCAACGGCAAGGGCCAGAAGCGCGCCAAGGCCATCAAGCGCCTCAAGGTGGTCGACGCGTTCCTCAAGTCCGAGAACAAGCCGTCCGACATGATCCTGGACGTTATCCCGGTCATCCCGCCCGACCTGCGCCCCATGGTGCAGCTCGACGGCGGCCGCTTCGCCACGTCGGACTTGAACGACCTGTACCGTCGCGTCATCAACCGCAACAACCGTCTCAAGCGCCTGCTGGACCTGGGCGCTCCCGAGATCATCGTCAACAACGAGAAGCGCATGCTGCAGGAGGCCGTCGACAGCCTGTTCGACAACGGCCGCCGCGGCCGCCCCGTCACGGGCCCGGGCAACCGCCCGCTGAAGTCGCTGTCCGACATGCTCAAGGGCAAGCAGGGCCGCTTCCGCCAGAACCTGCTGGGCAAGCGCGTCGACTACTCCGGCCGTTCGGTTATCGTCGTCGGCCCGCAGCTCAAGCTGCACCAGTGCGGCCTGCCGTCGCAGATGGCGCTCGAGCTGTTCAAGCCCTTCGTAATGAAGCGTCTGGTGGAGCTTGAGTACGCCGCCAACATCAAGGCTGCGAAGCGCGCTGTCGACCGTGGCGCCAGCTACGTGTGGGACGTGCTGGAAGAAGTCATCACCGAGCATCCGGTGCTGCTGAACCGCGCGCCAACCCTGCACCGTCTGGGCATCCAGGCGTTCGAGCCGGTGCTGGTCGAGGGCAAGGCCATCAAGCTGCACCCGCTGGTCTGCACTGCCTTCAACGCCGACTTCGACGGCGACCAGATGGCCGTGCACGTGCCCTTGGGCGCCGAGGCCCAGGCCGAGGCCCGCGTGCTCATGCTGTCCGCCAACAACATCAAATCCCCGGCTCACGGCCGTCCGCTGACCGTGCCGACGCAGGACATGATCATCGGCCTGTACTACCTCACGGCCGCTCGCGACGGCTTCGAGGGCGAGGGACGCGCGTTCATCGACTTCGCTGACGCGCTGAACGCCTACGACGCTCGCGCCGATCTTGACCTGCAGGCCAAGATCTGGGTGCGCCTGAGCAGGGACACCCAGGTGGCAACGGCTTTCGGCAAGTTCGAAGAGCACAAGGCCGGCGAGCGCATCGAAACCACCATCGGTCGTATCACGTTCAACAACGTGCTGCCCGACAGCTACCCCTTCTTGAACTACGAAATGAACAAGAAGGAGATCAGCCGTCTGGTGGAGGACGTCTGCAACCGCTACGAGCTGTCGAAGGTGCCCGCCATCCTCGACGGCCTGAAGGACGCAGGCTTCCACTACGCCACGCGCGCTGGCGTTACCGTTTCGGTGTACGACGCCACCGTGCCGCCGCAGAAGGGCGAGATCCTGGCTGCTGCCGACGCGAAGGTCGCGGCTATCGACGAGGACTACGAGATGGGCCTCATGAGCCCCGACGAGCGTCACAAGCAGGTCGTCGACATCTGGAACGAAGCCAACGAGGCGGTCGGCGACGCGATGGCCGAGAACTTCGACAAGTTCAACCCCATCTACATGATGGCGTTCTCCGGTGCACGAGGCAACATCAAGCAGATCCGCCAGCTGGCCGGTATGCGTGGCCTCATGTCCGACCCGAAGGGCGAGATCATCGACCGACCCATTAAGGCGAACTTCCGCGAGGGCCTGTCGGTGTTGGAGTACTTCATCTCCACGCACGGTGCTCGTAAGGGTCTGGCCGACACGGCTCTGCGTACCGCCGACTCGGGTTACCTGACCCGTCGTCTGGTGGACGTGGCGCAAGACGTCATCATCCGAGAGATCGACTGCGGCACCACCGACGGCGTGCCCTATCCGCTGCACAACGACAAGGGCGAGGTGGACGAGAACCTGATCGGCCGCTGCCTGCTCGAAGACGTGAAGGGCGCCGACGGCACCGTTATCCTGGCTGCGGGCGAGTACATGACCAGCATGGACCAACTGCGCGCCATGGACGCTGCGGGCGTCGAGGAACTGATCATCCGCACAGTCATGACCTGCCATGCCGACCAGGGCGTATGCCAGAAGTGCTACGGTTGGGACCTTGCTACGGCGCGTCCGGTGAACATCGGCACGGCGGTGGGCATCATCGCCGCCCAGTCCATTGGCGAGCCGGGCACCCAGCTTACCATGCGTACGTTCCACACCGGCGGCGTCGCAGGCGAGGACATCACGCACGGTCTGCCTCGTGTTCAGGAGCTTTTCGAGGCGCGCAAGCCGAAGGGTCTTGCCGTGCTGGCCGAGATCTCCGGTACGCTGCAGATCTCGGGCGACAAGCAGTTCAAGACGCTGACCATCCACGACCAGCAGGGCAACTTCCGCGAGTACGTGGTAAGCGCCCGCGCCCAGATGCTTCCGGGCGTGAGCGACGGCTGCCAGGTCAAGGTGGGCCAGCAGCTGACGAAGGGTTCCGTGAACCCGCACGACCTGCTGCGCCTGACCGACCCGAACACCACGCTGCGCTACATCGTGAGCCAGGTCCAGGGCGTGTACGTGTCCCAGGGCGTTGACATCAACGACAAGCACATCGAGGTTATCGCGCGCCAGATGCTGCGCAAGGTGGCCGTGCTCGACGCGGGCGATTCCGAGCTTTTGCCGGGTCGCCAGGTCAACCGCTTCGAGTTCGAAGGCGTTGCCAACGCGCTTATCGCCGAAGGCAAGGAGCCGCCCGTGGGCCAGCCGCTGCTGCTGGGCATCACGAAGGCTTCGCTGGCCACGGATTCGTTCCTGTCCGCCGCATCGTTCCAGGAGACCACGAAGGTTCTCACGGACGCTGCCATCGAGGGCAAGATCGACCATTTGGCCGGCCTGAAGGAGAACGTCATCATCGGCAAGCCGATCCCGGCGGGCACGGGCCTGACGCGCTACCGCGAAGTGGGCCTTACCTACAAGGGCCGTCCGGTTTCCGGCGTGGCGGGCGAGACGCTTCCCGACTTCGCTCCGGATGCGTTGCGCGAGATCGAGGAGCTGCTGCCGCAGCCGCAGGATTGGTCTCTTGACGGCGACGGCTACCTCAACATGGGCTCGAATTACGGCAGCTACTACAGCGGCCTGTCGCTGGGCCATCGCGGTCCGCAGCTGTCCGACGAGGATGCGCGCCTGTACATCTACGACGACCTGGGCGTGTCCCAGCGCTGGGCCAACAAGTTCAGCGAGGCCGGCATCGAGACGGTGGCCGATTTGGTGGGCCACACCGAAGAGGACCTGCTGCGCATCGAGGGCATTGGCGTGAAGGCCATCGAAGAGCTGAAGGAGGGCTTGGAGGAGCGCGGTTTGACGCACGTGATCGAGGACGATCTGGCGGCTACGAGCGACGACATGTCCCAGCTGCTCGACATGGTGTTCAGCCCGGACGACACCGTCCTCATCGGCGGCGACGAGCCTGCCACCTTCAACACCGAAGGCGAGGACATGCTGGGCGAGGCTTTGCCGCCTCGTTCCTACCAGCGCAACCTGGAGGAATTGGATGCGCTGCTGGGTTCCGTGGGATCGCTGGGCTTCGGCCTGACGGGCAAGGAGGAAGAGGAAGCCTCCAACGCGGACGACGCGGAGTAACAGCTGCAAGGGGCGCGCTCAGGCGCGCCCCTTTTGCATAGGCCCGTGCTCGGATTGGGAGATGCAGCGTTTCGGCGCTGCAGCGCGCTGCGCATGCCCCGCGACCGAGCACATCGGCGAATCGTCGAGAAAGGTTGCCCAGTGTCACATAAGACCTACATTCCGGCTGGCGAAACGCCGCCGGCTTCCCCTATAGGCGCAACGCTCGAGTCTTTGAGCGGCGCCATCGCCGCACGGCGCGAGGCGGGGGAGGAAAGCTACACGCACCGCTTGCTTTCCGGTTCCGTCGACGACGTGCTGAAAAAGATCATGGAAGAGGCGGGCGAAGTTGCGCTCGCGGCCAAAGACGTGGAGTCTTGGGCATGCTCGTCGCTGGCTGCTGCGCTGGCATGCCAGGCGGATTCGGCGCAGGAAGAGGAGGCGACGTCGCTTGACGTGGACCTTCCGACGGAGTATTCCGACGCCGTCGACCATCTGCGCTACGAAGCGGCCGACGTGGTGTACCATCTGTTCGTTCTGCTTGAACGCTACGGCATCGACCTGGACGAATTTGCAGCCGAACTCAACAACCGCATGACGGACGAGGAGCGCCCGTGCGGCGGCGTTCGCCTGCACGAAGCGTTCGTGAAAAGGGGAAAGTAAACGGTCCCGACGGCCTTGCGGCTATCGAAGCGGTCCGGCGGCGCGGGCTTCCGACCTCCGACCTTGCTGACCTTTGCTGAACCTGTTGGACTAGAGAGGGACATCATCATGGCACGACTATTCGGAACCGATGGCGTTCGCGGCATCGCCAATACGGAACTCACGTGCGACCTGGCTTTCAAGCTGGGGCAAGCCGCCGTGGCGTTTCAGGGGAAGACCATTTTGATCGGCAAGGACACCCGCTTGTCGGGCGACATGCTGGAGTCGTCCGTTGCTGCGGGCGTCATGTCGATGGGCGGCACGGCGCTGTTGGCGGGGATCATCCCCACGCCCGCCATCGCGCTGCTGGTGCGCGAGCTGCACTGCGACGGCGGCGTGGTCATCTCCGCTTCCCACAATCCGCCGGAGTACAACGGCATCAAGCTGTTCGACGCCCAGGGTTTCAAGCTGCCCGATGCGGTGGAGGACGACATCGAGGCGTTCGTGGTGCGCGGCGGCGCGGCGGCCGAGGAGCTGCCGGCGGGCGATGCCGTGGGCGTTTCGCTGCCGGTCGAGGATGCGTGCGAGCTCTACATCGCCCACGCCGTGTCCACGGTGACGCGCGACGGGATTGACCTGGCGGGCTTGAAGGTGGCCCTTGACGTGGGGCATGGGGCTTCGTGCATGACCAGCGCCGAGGCGCTGCGCCGTTTGGGCGCCGACGTGGTGGTCGTCAACGAGGACTTCGACGGAACCGACATCAACGTGCAGTGCGGATCGACGCATCTGGGTCCCGTGCGCGATCTGGTGGCCGAGATCGGAGCCGACGTGGGCATCGCGCATGACGGCGATGCCGACCGCGTCATGTTGGTGGACGCGCGGGGCAACGAGATCGACGGCGACGTGGTGGGAACGGTGTGCGCCATCGACCTGAAGCAGCGCGGCCTGCTGCCCGGCAACACGGCCGTGTCCACGGTCATGTGCAATCTGGGCCTCACGCATGCGCTGCGCGATGCGGGCATCGAGCTTGTCCAGACGAAGGTGGGCGACCGCTACGTGCTGGAGGCCATGCGCGAAGGCGGGTTCGTCGTCGGCGGCGAGCAGAGCGGCCACATGATCTTCCTCGAGCACAACTCTACGGGCGACGGCTTGGTGACGGCGCTCCAGTTCCTGGCCGCCTGCAAGCGTGCCGGGAAATCCGTCGAAGAGGCTGCCTCCGTCATGACGCGCTTCCCGCAGACCCTCATCAACGTGAAGGTGCAAGACAAGCATGCCGTGGACGACAACGACGCCGTGCAGGCCGCCGTCCGCGCTGCCGAAGACGCCCTGGGCGATTCCGGGCGCGTGCTGCTGCGACCCTCCGGCACCGAGCCGGTGGTGCGCGTGATGGTGGAGGCTGCAAGCGCTGAAGACGCCGAACGCCATGCGGCGGCGATCGCCGCGGTGGTCGAGCGCGAGGTGTAGCGCT
>NZ_DBFOSR010000066.1:0-7276 GCF_048427265.1 Paraeggerthella sp. | reverse complement strand
GACGCCAAGCGCGACGCGAGCCTGCCCGTCCACAGCATCGTGGAGGCGTACACGGGCGGCACGGCGTTCGCCTGGTACGGCATGCGCGACTACCCGCGCCTGAAGAGGGTCATCCTGGCCAAGCTGGCCCAGGGCGGCCAGCAGGCCAAACGATCCTTTATCTTCCGCGCCAGCAAAGCGCAAGTCGACTTGCTGGAAAACCGATAGGAGGCGCACCGTGAAAGCAACGGTTTACATGGAGGAGATGGACGCGTTCACGTACCGCGAGAAGCTTCGCAACGATGCGGTGGTGTTCGTGCCCGTAGGCGCCCTCGAGCAACATGGATCGCACATGGCCATGTGCGTGGACGCCGCCCTCACCAAAGCCATGGCGGGAGCCACGGCCGAAGCCCTGACCGCCTACACCGAAGGCGCGATCGAGGGCATGGTGGCCGCGCCGATCAACTACGGCTACCGCTCCCAGCAGCGCTCCGGCGGCGGATTCCACCTGTCGGGCACGACCAGCCTGCGCGGAACGACCCTCATCGCGCTCTCCCGCGACATCGTGTTCAGCATCATCCGACAGGGAGCACGCAAGATCGTGCTGATGAACGGCCATTACGAGAACTTCCAGTTCATCTTCGAAGGAGCCCAGCTGGCCCTCGAGGATGCGCGCAAAGACGGTATCGACGACGCGAAGATCCAACTGCTCTCGTACTGGGACTTCGTGGACGACCAGACCATCGCCGAGCTTTATCCCGAAGGCTTCACCGGATGGGACCTCGAGCACGCCGGCGTCATGGAAACCTCGCTCATGCTCCTGTTCTACCCCGACCTGGTCGATATGAGCAAGATCAACGATCCGCTGTACGACGGACTGCCCGCCACGCTTCCCAACTACGACGTGCTGCCCATCATCGCCGATTACACGCCGCCTTCGGGCTGCCTGTCGTCCCCCGCAGCATCGTCGCGCGAAAAGGGCATCATCTTGCGCGACGTGGCCGTACGCAACATGGTAGGCGCCATCAAGCGAGAATTCGCCTAAGCGCAGGGAGCGGCCCTCATCCGAAACCGGCAACATCCACGGCCTTCCGGCGCCAACCGCCAGGAAGGCCGTGCGCGTAAAAGGAGCATCATGACCGCATCGTACACCATGCTTCACGTCTTCGCTCCCAACGAAGCCGTTCACTTCCTGGGAGACTATCACGAAATCCTAGAGGGGGATTGCCATGCATACGCACGCAGTTGAGAAAAAAGTCCCGTTCAAAGTAGCGCTCTCGTCGTTCCTCGGCAACTTCATCGAGTGGTTCGATTACGCAACCTACACGTACTTCGCTATAACCATCGGCATCGTGTTCTTCCCTGAATCGGCAGTGAACTCAACGCTGCTCGCGTTCGCGGTGTTCGCGATCTCGTTCGTCTTCCGTCCGCTGGGCGCCGCGTTCTGGGGCAGCATGGGAGACAAGAAGGGCCGCAAGTGGTCTTTGTCCATGTCCATCTTCCTTATGACGGGCGCAGCGTTTCTCATCGGCTGCCTGCCCTCGTACGAGACCATCGGGCTTCTGTCGCCCATCCTGCTCATCTGCCTGCGAAGCGTGCAGGGGTTCTCGGCCGCAGGCGAGTATTCGGGCGCTGCCGTATTTCTGGCCGAGTACTCCCCGGCCAACCACCGCGGCAAGTACTGCTCGCTCGTACCCGCTTCGACCGCAGCCGGCCTGTTGGCCGGTTCGACCGCCGCGCTGATCATCAAACTGCTGCTGCCCGAAGCCGCCGTTATCGAATGGGGCTGGCGCATACCGTTTCTGTTGGCAGGCCCGCTGGGCTTGATCGCGCACTACATCCGCACCAAGCTTGAGGATTCCCCGACGTTCGAGCAGATGACCTCCGACACCAAGCGCGTCAAAGAAGCCCCCAACCCCACCCGCCTCGTGTTCAAGAAGTACCGCAAGCGCCTGCTTGCCAGCATCGCGGCAACCATGGTGAACTCGGTTGGGTTCTACCTGGTGCTCACGTACCTGCCCACGTACTTGACCAGTTACGCGGGCATGGAAGCGGCACCCGCCCAGTTCGCAACCGACGTTGCGCTCGTCGCCTACATCCTCATCGTGCTGGGCGCAGGCAAGGTATCGGATATCGTCGGGCGCAAGAAGATGCTCCTGGGCGCCTGCGTCGCCTTCATCGTGCTGAGCATACCGGCTTTCACCATGCTGAACACAGCTTCGCTTCCCATCGTTATCGCAGCTGAGCTGATTCTGTGCATCACGCTGTCCATCAACGATTCGAACATCGCCTGCTACCAAGCCGAAATGTTTCCCACCGAAGTGCGCTACACCGGCGCCGCCCTGGGATCCAACATCGCCTACGTGGTGTTCGGGGGAACCGCGTCGATGGTCGCGACCGCGCTTATCGACGCAACGGGCAACGGCATGGCTCCGGCGTACTACATGATGGGAATTTGCCTGATCGCCGGCATCATCCTTCTGTTCACCGCGCATGAGTACAAGGGCGTTCCGCTGAACGACATCGAATAGCATTCGCAAGTTCGCTCGCTTCACGGCAGATTCCTGCGAAGGCAAGCGCTCGACTGCAAACCGAGCGGGCCCCGCAAGATACGCCGCTATTCGCCAGAAGGACCGACTGCATCGCAGTTCAACGATGCGGTCGGTCCTTTCTCTTCGCAAGCGCAGCCCCGCTTTCGCCGTCAGGCGAGCGACCGCCCTTCGCGCATGCCGCTCCAGTGCAACCGAAAAGAACGTCCGCCGAATCCCCCTGCCATGCGCTCCTTCTCCGCTATACTGGTCTTTGTCAGCAAATCACGCGGGCCAGCCCGCGATCAGGCCGCATCGACCGCACACCGCCAAGGAGAGTTCATGAGGAAGCGCGACGACCTCGTACGTACCGACGACTGCGCCGCCGATCAGGCGATAGCCCCCAATAAAAGAAGAATCCCCCTTCCGCTCAAAGTGTTCGGCATCCTATCGATGGTCATGGGCGGCGCTTTGGCAGCCTTGCTTGCGCTGCTCGTGATCGGCACGGCGCTGCTCGTCCAAAACGGCGCGTTCGAAGGCGAGCTCTCGTCGGCAACGCTCATCATCTTCATCGTGGACACCGTGCTCATGACCGTGCTCGCAGCCATGTTCGCCGTGTTCGGCATCCGCCTGCTGCTCAACAAGCGACGTCATGCCGCGGAAGTCGCGGACGTGATGATCGTCGTGCTGGTCGGAATCGTCCTTTGCAGCATCATGCTTGACGGCCTGAACCTAAGCTTGGCTGCCTACGGTGCAATAGCCGTGTTCCTTGTTGTCATGCAAAGCTACCTCGACCCCTCTTTGGCGCAAGAGCGCGAACTGCAGCGTAAACTGCGCGACATGGAAACGCGCGAGGCGGCCGAAGACGGCACGCTCGGCCGCGACGAAACGGGCAAGGGATTCATAGCCCTCAACTTCTTCAACCTGTTCTGGATATTCACGGTCTGCTGCGTGCTCGGGCTCATGCTCGAGACCGTCTACCATTTCGCCGTGGTGGAGCCGGGCCACTACCAAGACCGAGCCGGCATGCTCATCGGGCCCTTCTCCCCCATTTACGGATTCGGGGCGGTTCTCATGACCATAGCGCTCAATCGGTTCCACAACAAAAACGTGGTGCTCATTTTTTTGGTAAGCGCTGTTATCGGAGGCGCGTTCGAGTATCTGACCAGCTGGTTCATGCAGTTCGCTTTCGGTATCGTAGCCTGGGATTACTCGGGCACGTTCCTGTCCATCGACGGACGCACCAACGGCATGTTCATGGCCATGTGGGGAATCCTCGGCGTGATATGGATCAAGGCATGCCTGCCCTGGATGCTGAAGCTGGTGAACCTGATACCTTGGAACTGGCGCTACACCATCACCACGGTATGCGCGGTTCTCATGATCGCCGACGGGGCAATGACCCTGCTCGCGCTTGATTGCTGGTATCAGCGCATGGCGGGAACGGCCATTCAGGATTCCGCGGTGGTTCAATTCTTCGACGAGCATTTCGACAACCAGTACATGCAGGAACGCTTCCAAAGCATGTCGATCGATCCAGGCAACGCAACGCGCGCGAAATAGCAAAAGGGAACCGACCCGCAACCAACCCGGTCAAGCCTGCGCAGAGCCGGTTGCAGCCGCGCGCACGGCGCGGACGGCCAAGCGCCCCAGAACCACGCCCGCCAGGCAGGCAACGACGCTTCCGCATGCGTACGCCGCCCCCGTGACGTACTTCCCGCGTTCGATAAGCGTCAGCGTCTCCAACGAGAACGTCGAAAACGTGGTGAAACCGCCGCATACGCCCGTCTTCAAGAACAGGACCGCATTGTCGGACATGCCGGGCCACACCGTAGCAGCCTCGAACACGGCCCCGATAACCACGGCGCCGACAAAGTTGATCAGAAACGTCATGAGCGGAAAACCGCCTTCGAGGGGAACAAGCCCCAGCAGATAGCGGCCCACGGCTCCCACGAACCCGCCAAGACCCACGCACAGCATCGCCATCATGTCCTGCTCTCCTCCTCTTCGGAACCTGCCCAGTATAGCGAAAGGCCCGTGCGCGCGCACCGGAAAACGCCTTATCGTGCGCGCCCTTGCACCGAAAGACCGGCCGTAGCGAACACCGGGGCAGAACAGCAACAGGGGGCGAACCTCGCCCGTTCGATTGACAGCGAACGTTCGTTTGCGTATTATAGCGTACAGATATTCTTACGAACATTTGATCGCGCGAACGGATGACCGCATGGATCTACTTGCGAAACTCGAAATCCTCGCCGATGCGGCGAAATACGATGTAGCCTGCACGTCCTCGGGCATCGATCGCGACGCCCAGAAGGGCAAGCTTGGAAACACGCTGGCTGCCGGCTGCTGCCACAGCTTTGCCGCAGACGGGCGGTGCATCACGCTTTTGAAGGTGCTCATGACCAACGTTTGCGTGTACGACTGCGCCTACTGCGTGAACCGCGCATCCAACGAAGTTCCGCGCGCTGCGTTCAAGCCAAGAGAGTTGGCGGATCTCACCGTGTCGTTTTACCGACGCAACTATATTGAAGGCCTGTTTCTCAGCTCGGGAGTTATCCGCAATCCCGACCACACCACCGAGCTTATGATACGAACGCTCGAGATTCTGCGCGAGGAGTACGGCTTTCGCGGCTATATCCACGCGAAAGCCGTGCCGGGGACATCGCCCGAGCTGATCGATCAACTCGGGCACCTTGCCGACCGCATGAGCGTGAACCTAGAACTTCCTTCACAGCAAAGCCTGCGGCTGCTCGCCCCCGAAAAGGACAAGCAGCGCATTCTCTCGCCCATGAAGCAGATACGAGACAACATAGCGGTCGACAAGGACACGCGCGCGCTCATGCGAAGGGAAACCACGTACATGACGCAGGTCAGCCCCAAGCGAAAGGAACGAGCCTTCGTACCCGCCGGCCAATCGACGCAGATGATCATAGGAGCTACGCCTGAAAGCGATTTTCAAATCCTGAACCTTTCGGCAGCCCTCTACCGTACGCTCTCGCTCAAGCGCGTGTTCTTCAGCGCCTACATGCCCGTGAACGACGATGCGCGTCTTCCGGGCGCCGATGCCGTCCAGCTCAATCGCGAGCACCGTCTCTACCAAGCCGATTGGCTCCTGCGGTTCTACCGCTTCGACGTGACGGAGATCATCGACGAGGCGCACCCTTTTCTCGATCCCGATTTGGACCCCAAGGCAAACTGGGCTATAAACAACCTCGATTTCTTCCCCGTAGAAGTGAACACCGCTCCCCTTGAGTCGCTGCTGCGCGTTCCGGGCATCGGCGTACGGGGAGCCAGGCTTATCATGCGCGCACGGCGCACGACATGCCTACGCGAATCCGAGTTGCGCAAATTGGGCATAGCCTACAAGCGGGCACGGTTTTTCATAACCTGCGGGGGCACCTACGCAGGGCGCGGAGCCGATTTTTCGCCCGAAGGACTTCGAGCGCAGCTGGCGGCGCCCATTAAGGGCGGCGCGCACGGCCGCCGGTCCGCCAAGACTACCCCCGGGCAACTAAGCTTGTTCGAAAAGGTCGAAACGCCCGAGAAGCTGCGTGCCGCCGGCAAAGACCCGCGCAAGCTCGACACCGGCGTTCCCCCGACAGCGGACGGCTCCTTTGGTTGGCAACGCGCGCTCGAACCGCGCACGACGGTTGCCGTATGAGCAATCCTCACGACAGCCGAAACACCGCCCGGCCGGTGCGCGAAGAGCCCTTGCAGGATGTTGCCTACGCATACGACGGCACGCCGGAAGGCCTGCTGACGGCGGTGTTCCAAGCCTACGCCAATCGCGAAGACCCGCAAGATATCGCCCCCGGCAACACATTGCAGCCACGCCTGGGGCAAACCGTCCGCACCATAGAAACCGACATGCAGCTTGCAATGCGGGTTCGCAAAGGCATCCAACGTACGTGCGGGCAGACGGCGTTCGAGGCTGTTCTGCACGCCGCGCTGTCAGACGACCCGAACACCGGAGCCATCGTGTACCGATTCGTGCGCTACGCCATGTCGCGCCGCCAACCGCACGACTGCGCCCGATGCCCGAAACAGCATCGCTGCGCCGGTATCCCCAACTGCACCGCAGCGTCGGCAAGAAGATCGAGCGTGCTCGACGACCTTGCGAACCCAGCGGTCGGAGCGCTTCTCAAGCTGGACCGAGCGGTCATGAACGAGCGTCACCGCATGCTCCAGTTCCTGCGCTTCGAGCACCTGGAAAACGGTGGCTGGTTCGCGCGATGCAGCCCGAACGCTTCCGTGGTTCCCCTGGTCATGGACTGGTTCGCGGGCCGCTTCAACACGCAGCCCTTCGCGGTGCTCGACGAGCGGCACGCCCTGGCCGGCGTGTACGAGGGACGGGGCTGGCGGCTCGTGCGCACGGAGGGGGCCGACCTCCCCGCGCATGCGTCGGACGAGGAGCTCATGCAGGCGGCATGGAAGCGCTTCTACGACGCGACCGCCGTCGAGGCCCGCTACAACCCCGAGCTGCGCCGGCAGTTCATGCCCGAGCGCTTCTGGAAAGACTTGACCGAGATGCGCCAGGGCGCCCCGGGCGAGGGCCTGGCGCGCTGAGGAAGCCGAGGTGCGGCCGACCGGCGGACCCTCCCCCCGCGAGCGGCGGACGGCCCCGCGCAGCCCGCCCCCCCCAACGCAGAAAGGGCCCCGGAACCTGTTACGGCTCCGGGGCCCTCCCCGCGGCCCGCGCGGAATACGCCGAGCGCCCTGCGCGAGCGCGACGTCCTATCCTCCCACAGCCTTGCGCTGCAGTACTT